>MWCL01000015.1 GCA_002070025.1 Spirochaetes bacterium ADurb.Bin215 | reverse complement strand
GGGAAATACCTTGCCGAAAACGGACGGCTCATGAAGGAGCTCGGGACCCTTCTGTTGAAGGCGCATGAACTCTGCGAAGCGGCAGGCCTCCGGTACGAGGACTACATTGACCGCGTTCTCTGCCTTCCCCGTACCGCCGCGAAAACTGTCGTGAAGGTGAGCACCCTCGACATTAACCCGTCCATGGGGTATGAAAGCATGAAAATTGTCGCGGCGCAGGGCACCCCGGAAAAACGCGCTGCGGCCGAAGAACAGTTTGCCGCGCACAAGAGCCCCGATCTGGTTAAAACCGAACTCGCCCGCCGGCTGGAAGCCGAAGATCCGGTTGAACGGCTCGCCCGCGAGAAGATACGTCTTGAAAAGACCATAGCTACTCTGACGGCCCGCCTCGAACAGGTGGAAAAAAGTCTCCAGAACGCGCACTGATTGCCGTCCGTTGTACACGGTTTCGCTTGAGTTCCCTGTTCTTCGCTCCGATAAGAAAGTACAGGAGCCAGCATGAAAAAGCATCATTGGTACCCGTTGCTCGCAGCAGCGGTTATGTTTGTCTGTATGTCCGCAACAGCCGTTGCCGACTCCCGTGCGACCATGGTCGACGCAATTCAAAAGAATGACTCCGTGTCACGTTTTTCGCCTCTCTTCCCGAATGCCCTGTACTGGCAACATGCGCATGACAGTACCGTTCTGGCTGAAACGCTTGTGGCAACCGTACACGACGAACAGAACGCGAATGAACCCCCTGCCTCTTTTTCACGGCTCCAGTCCGAACTTCTCAATAATGACGTTGTCGCGTTGTATGGAAAGCCGGGTGCCCGGAACATGGGTATTCTTGGTCAGTATACAATTGAAGAAATCGAACCGGTCATGGATGAATTTGTCCGCGCGTATGATGAAGCGAACGGCATCCGGGGCGTAATCCCCGCGGTGTACATCATTTATGGAACGGTGTGGCCCGAGGGTGAAATCGGATTGACCCGCGAAGCGGTCATTCAGGAATACATCGAGTTCGCGCATGAGCGGGGCTGGTATGTTTTTATCGATCATCAGATTGGCCGGTACTCCGTTGAAAACGCAGTACAAACCCTGCTTCCCTGGCTCAAATATCCCAATGTGCATCTCGCGATCGATCCGGAATGGCGGACGGACAAACCGATGCAGGAAATCGGGTATGTAACCGGCGATGAACTCAACATGGCGCAGCAGATGATCCAGGATTACATTGTTGAAAACAATCTTCCCGGACGCCGGATGCTCGTGTTTCATCAATTCAAACCGAAAATGATCGCGAACCGGAACGCGGTTCGAAGCGATTTTGAACGGGTCAAACTCATTCACTGTGCGGACGGATTCGGAAATCCAGGACAAAAAATAAACGCGTACCGCTTTAACGCCCTTGCAGAGAACATTCCGCTCAAGTCATTCAAGCTTTTTTTGAAACCGACGATTGAAAAAGCGGGTTGGGATCAGCCGCTCATGAGTCCGGAAGAAGTTCTTTCCCTTGATCCGCGCCCATACCTTATAATGTATCAATAAAAGACTTGTCCACAATTCGTCAGGCAGGTACAATGTACCGTTATGCCAAATTTGACCGACAACCCCCTCATCATACAGGGTGACCGCACCATACTGCTGGATGTTCATGCGCCCCGGGCCGACGAAGCCCGGAACGCGCTTATTCCCTTCGCCGAACTTGAAAAGTCGCCTGAACACTTGCACACCTACCGGATAACACCGCTTTCCCTGTGGAATGCGGCGAGCGCCGGCTTTACGCCCGACGTAGTATCCGATACGCTCGACGGATTCAGCCGCTTTCCGGTTCCTCCGGCGGTTCGAACCTGGGTGGTGGAAACCATGGCCCGGTTCGGGTCAATCAGGATGATTCCGTCCGACGATCCGGATTATCTTGTGCTTACTACCGATATCCCGCTCGTATACCGTGAGCTCGAAGCGTCCCGGCAAATGAAGAAATACCTCGTTCCTTCCGGAACTGACGAATTTCGTCTGGCGGTACTCGACCGGGGGACGGTAAAACAGGAATTGCTCAAACTCGGCTGGCCGGTACAGGATGAAGCGCCGCTCAAGGACGGTGATCCGCTCGAAATCTCCCTTCGTGAAACGACGCTTTCCGGATCCCCGCTCGTTATCCGGGATTATCAGCGAACCGCGGCGGCTGCCCTTGTGGGCGACAAGGGCCCGGGGACCGGATTCGGTACCATCGTGCTTCCCTGCGGATCGGGAAAAACCGTGGTGGGTATGACCGTCATGGAAATGCTTGCCACCAGTACGCTCATTCTTACCACAAATGTCGCGGCGGTCCATCAATGGGCGGCCGAGCTTGTGGACAAGACCACGCTGACGCGGGAAGAAATCGGCGAGTATACCGGCGATAAAAAAGAGATACAATCAGTAACGATCGCGACCTACCAGATTCTCACGTGGCGGCCGGACAAGGAAAGCCCCTTTCCCCATTTCAGCATTTTCCGGGAACGGGCCTGGGGTTTGATTATTTATGACGAGGTGCACCTTTTGCCGGCGCCGGTGTTCCGGGTTACCGCTGAGATTCAGACCGTACGCCGCTGCGGTCTTACCGCCACGCTGGTCCGTGAAGACGGCTGCGAAGGCGATGTGTTTTCCCTTGTCGGGCCGAAGCGCTACGATGTTCCCTGGAAGGATCTTGAAGAGCAGGGCTGGATCGCGACAGCCCGTTGTATGGAAATCCGGGTACCCCTTGCCACGGAACATGAAATTGACTATGCGGTTGCCGGACAGCGGCAGAAATACCGGATAGCCAGCGAGAACCCGGCCAAATACGCGGTGGTGCTTGAATTGATTCGCGAGCATGAGGGAGATTCCATTCTGGTGATTGGCCAGTATCTGAAGCAGCTGGAGAAGATAGCGTCCGAACTCGGTGTTCCCATCATAACCGGAAAAACGCCGAATGTTGAACGTGACCGTATTTACGGGGAGTTTCGCTCAGGAGCCATGAAGGTCATCGTGGTTTCAAAAGTAGCGAACTTCGCGATCGATTTGCCCGACGCCTCGGTTGCCATCCAGATATCGGGCACCTTCGGGAGCCGGCAGGAGGAAGCCCAGCGTCTTGGACGGATTCTCCGCCCCAAAGACAAGGATTCACATTTTTATACCATCGTTACCGCCCGCACCGTGGAGGAGGATTTTGCCGCAAACCGCCAGAAATTCCTGGCCGAGCAGGGGTATGAATACAGCATTACGCGATGGGATGAAATGACGGAAGGAGGCGGTACTGCATGACAAAGGCCGAAGCGGTTGTTCAATGGCGAGAAGCGCTCACCCGTCTTTCCGATCAACATTTTTTTGATCTGGTGCGCATGTATCTCGGCGCGATTAAAACGCCGTTCAACAAACAGAAAATTATCGAGTCCCTCTCGGCTTTTTTGAGAAACGCAGAGAACCGCGGCAGAATTCTTGCCTGCCTGGACAATTTTGACCGTGAAATACTTGCCGGGATCCGCTCCCTTCCTTCCCCGACTCGGGGAAAGCTGGTACAGCTCCTGTCCGGGAGCCGGTCGTTTCCGGAAGTGTATGAACGTATTCTGAATCTTGAAGAACGTTTGCTCATCTACCGGACCGACGAGGAAGTCAACGGAGAGTACTCGTTGAATCCGCTTCTTGCCGATGCGCTTGAGCCGCATGTTTCCATAGAACAGCTCATCCGTCCTGAAACAATCTCCGACCCGGTGTCGGTACCGCTGCCCCTGAGCGACAGTGTTCTTGCCGGCCTCTACGGGTTTTTCCTCCATGAACGTCCCGCGGTACGCAATGACGGTACCTTGCGCAAACGGACGCTCGACGCGCTGGACGCTGCCTTTCCGGATCTCGCCGCGCGGGGCGCTACGCTTTCTTTAGCCGTGATTGCCCTGAGAAATCTTTCCCTGCTCTGTGTGCACGACGGTGTCCTTGTTCCGGACCGGGACCGGTGGAATCTTTTTGCCCGTTGCGACAACGCATCCCGTATTGCGTATCTGTGCGCGGCGGTTTACGGACGCCTTACCCGCGAAGCCCTGCAGCGGAGCGGTCAGTCGTTTCTTGATCTTGCGGGGTTCCTGATTCCCGGCGGCCGGTATTCCCTCAATGCAGTCAGCCGTGCTGCCTACCTTGTTACCGAACGCGGCGGAGCCGTTGCCGGTACACGGAGCCGGTTCTCGAAGATTTTACAGGAAAACAACCGGGAGGGAACCGGCGTATCCGCTGACTCCGCTCCCGACCGGGGTGAAACCGCACGCATGTTCGGACTTCTTTCGGAACAGGACGGTTTCCTGACACCAAATGCCGCTTTTTCCGAAGGGAACGGGGACCTGTCCGCTACCGTGTATGTATCGCCGTCGTATGAGGTGGTTCTGATGCCGGGAAGCTCACTGGCCGAATTGCTGCCGCTGGTTTCCTTCATGACCGTGGCATCGGTCCAGACCGTAGGAAACTATGAAATAAACCGGAAGTCCTGCGCAACGGCGTTTGACCAGGGTGCAACCGCAGAGTCCATACTGACCTTGCTGGAGAAACACAGTCCGTCTCCCCTGCCGGGAAATCTTCTTTTTTCTGTCCGCGACTGGTTTTCCGGTTATACCGCGCTTTCCCTGTATCATGGGTATGTGCTCAAGGTTGACGATTCGCGCCGGATACTCTTCGAGAAGAACGAAGAGCTGTCCCGGCTTGTCCGCAAAACCCTTGCGCCGGGGGTGTATCTTCTCGACATGGATTCTCCCGAGGAGCTGCAGGACGCCGCGTCACGGGCAGGGCTCGATTTTATTCCCTCGGTTGCCATGGGAACCCCCCGTACCGATCCGGCGCCGCTACCACCGCTCCGGTTTTCGGCAAACACCGCGTCCGGTACTTCATCAAAGGATCTTCCGGTGGCTTCAACCGGGGAAGATGCGGAAATCCGCTCGGCGCTTATATATGAACTGGAAAAAATGAAACCGGAAAAGGAACAAAAAGAAGCGCTCCTTTCCCGCATACACCGGAAAATCATTGTATCCCCCGACCAGCTTGATCCCGACTCGGTTCGCCCGGAAAAACTTGAGGCTCGCGGTGTGGACTTCCTGGGCAAGGTGCGGATTGCGGAGCAAGCATCCGCGTCGGGATCCCTTCTGGAGATACAAACAGATTCCGGAAGCCGGACCCTGCTGGGGAAACCGCTGTCGATGGAGAAAAAACGCGGAGATGTTCTGGTAAAGCTTGCAAATGAGGTGGATGGATCGATCGAGACTGTTTCGCTCAGTCGGGCCGTTCTGGTTCGGCGGATCCGGGGCTCCATTTTTTCTGAACCGACCCAGAACCGGTAATGTCCGCACAGAACACTGTATTCATGCTAGTATACAGGTGAGCGGAGGCCGGATGCAGATTAACAACAATTTTCAAAAAAATGCCAACATGTCCATGGCCGCGCGGCTTTTATGGCGCTATCCCGGTATCAGCCGGATAGATATCGCAAAAAAACTCGGAGTGTACCGCTCCACCATTTCTAATATTATCAACGCCCTGGTTGAAACCGGTGTTGTTCTTGAATCACGAAAAGAAAACTGCTCTTCGCTCGGCGGTAGAAAACCGCTACAGCTCGAGTTGAACCCCGATTTTGGCTGTGTCGCGGGGATTGAACTCCAACCCTCCGGGTATACTGCCGTAATTACCGATTTTACCGGGGTTGTTCGCGCAAGCAGGTCGGGTCCGCTTCCGGAAGGTTCTTTTGAACAGCTTCCGGTCAAGATCATGGAAGACCTGGAGGCCGATATCCGTTCGGTGGGACTCGCTCCGCTCGCGGTGTGCATGGGTCTTCCGGGAATCATAGATGCCTGCGGCGGCACCGTTATCCGTTCGGAAATATTTAATGCAAGAAATGTTGCTTTCCCCCGCAATACTGCGGCCCGGTTTGGAGTTCCCTTCCATATTGAAAACGAGGCAAACTGTATTGCCTGGTACGAACTCTTGCGCAATCGTGAACAGGAATGCCGATCCCTGATCTGTGTAAATACCGAGTATACCCGGGACGCGTCGCGGTTCTCCTCCTGCAATGGTCTGGCCGTAGGGGTAGGCGTTGCCCTTGACGGACGAGTATACGGCGGCAGTCGTTTCGCCGCGGGAGAATTTGTCTCGTACCGCTGGAGCGGCAACATGGCCGGGCAGGGAAACTTCTGGGTTCCTCCGGGAGACAGCCGGCTGGGATCGCCGGTACTGGACGGATGGATCAGAGAGCTTTTTGAGAGCCTTGTTCCGGTTGTCTCGGTCTTTGATCCCCATGCGGTAATAGTTCACGGGGAACTTGCCCGGCACCGTGACGATGTTCAGCGTGTTCTGGAACGTGACGTTCCTCGTTTCGGCGATATCCTGAAGCGGAACGACTGCGGGCTCGTTTTTTCGGACGGGGATCCGCGTTCTGTGGCCATTGGTGCGGCCCACATGTTCTTGATGCGTCTTTTCAGTCTTCCGGTCATGGACGGGATCGGACACGAATGTCAGAACTGGGATGAGGTTATCTCGTGCGCTCGCAGGGCAGGGATGGGCGCCAAAAACTGACCCGTGAATTCTTTTTAATTGCGCGGGAACTGGTTGTCGTATATCATTAAAACTACCTTTTATTTTCGCTTCAGGAGTTGTTATGCGTGTTATTGTACGGCAGGATTATGCCACCTGTGCAGAATGGGCGGCAAACCATATCGTTTGGCGGATTACTGAATTTGCTCCCACCGCGGACAGGCCTTTTGTCCTCGGGCTTCCGACCGGCTCGAGTCCGCTCGGTGTGTATCGGGAACTTGTCCGGCTGAACAAGGCAGGAAAGGTTTCATTCAAAAACGTAGTTACGTTCAACATGGATGAATACAAGGATCTTGATCGTGATCATCCCCAGAGCTACCGCCGGTTCATGATGGACAATTTTTTCTCGCATGTGGATGTGCAGATGGACAATGTCAATTTTCTTGACGGGATGACCGCGGACCCCGTTGCCGAATGCAAACGGTATGAGGACAAGATCGCGTCGTACGGGAAAATTCATCTGTTCTTCGGCGGTGTCGGCGCGGATGGACATATTGCCTTTAACGAGCCCGGATCGTCCCTCACGTCCCGGACGCGCATGAAAAACCTTACTCAGGATACCATCATCATGAATTCGCGCTTTTTCGGCGGGGATCCGGAACAGGTGCCTACGCAGGCGCTGACCGTGGGAGTCGGTACCATTACCGATGCCGAGGAAGTGATGATTCTTGCTTCCGGTTACGCCAAGGCCCGGGCCATCAGACATGCGATCGAGGAGGGAGTGAACCACAAATGGTCAATAAGCATCCTGCAGCTGCATCCGAAAGCCATCATTGTCTGTGACGAAGATGCGACCGATGAACTGCGGGTGGGAACCGTCCGCTATTACAAGGATATTGAAGCCAAAAACACCCGTCCCTGAAGCCGCTGCAAGGCCCGCCAGGAGCGGTCGTAACCCCCGCAAGGTTTGACACCGCAGGGGCGCTATGGTAGTATCAGCTTTGTTTCTTACGGCAATTATTTTGAGGAGACGCTATGAAATTCGGACATTTTGACGATGTAAACCGGGAGTATGTCATTGAGACTCCCCGGACCCCGTATCCCTGGATCAACTATCTTGGGAATACGAAATTCTTTTCCCTTATATCCAACACCGCGGGCGGTTATTCCTTTCATACCGACGCCCGGCTCCGCCGTCTGACCCGGTATCGCTACAATGATGTACCCCTCGACAACAACGGACGCTATTTTTACATCAAGGACGGCGACTCCGTGTGGAATCCCGGCTGGAAGCCCATGCGGGTTGAGCTCGATTCCTATGAATGCCGCCATGGTTTCGGCTACAGCAAGATTTCTTCGTCAAAGAACAATGTGAAGGCGGACGTCCTGTACATGGTTCCCAACGGCGAGGACGCCGAAGTTCAGATGCTCACCCTGACCAATACCGGCAGCGCCAAAAAACAGATTTCTCTCGTCTCCTTTGTGGAATGGTGTCTGTACAACGCGCTTGATGACACTACGAACTTCCAGCGCAACTTCTCCACCGGCGAGGTGGAAATTGACGGCAGCGCGATCTATCACAAGACCGAGTACCGCGAACGCCGGAATCATTTCGCGTTCTATTCCGTCAACACCAAAATCGACGGATTCGACACCGACCGCGAGACCTTCCTCGGCCTTCACAACAACTACGATGCTCCGGACACCGTTATGGCCGGCAAGAGCGAGAACACCGTCGCAGACGGCTGGTCTCCCATTGCGAGCCACCGCATCAACATTGATCTCGCCCCCGGTGAATCCCGCACCTTCATCTTCGTGCTCGGGTACATCGAGATGGACGAGAAGAAAAAATGGGCAGGCGAGAACGGCTGCGCTCCCGCGTCCGCCGGTCTTCTCCAGACCAACCCCGCCATGCGCGTAATCAACAAGGAAAAAGCGGTTGCCCTGCAGAAGCGGTTTGAAACCCCCGAGCAGGTTACCGCGGCGTTCAACGAGCTCAAGAAGCTCTGGGACGGACTCCTTTCCAACTTTACCCTCAAGACCGGGGATGAAAAACTCGACCGCATGGCCGTGTGGAACCAGTATCAGTGTATTGTTACCTATAACTTCGCGCGTTCCGCCAGCTACTTTGAAAGCGGAATCGGCCGCGGTATCGGATTCCGCGATACGAGTCAGGACATGCTCGGTGTCGTTCACCAGATCCCCTCGCGCGCACGGGAACGCCTCTTCGACGTGGCGTCCACCCAGTTCGAAGACGGAAGCGCCTACCACCAGTTCCAGCCGCTTACCAAGCGCGGAAACGCCGATATCGGCAGCAACTTCAACGATGACCCGCTCTGGCTCATCCTGGGTGTCGGCGGCTACCTGCGCGAGACCGGCGACGTGGACTTCCTCAAGGTCGACGTACCCTTCGACAACAGCGACACCAACAAGGCGTCCATGTTCGAACACCTCAAGCGGTCCTTCCGCTACACCGTTGACCACCTGGGACCCCACGGGCTCCCCCTCATCGGCCGCGCCGACTGGAACGACTGTCTCAACCTGAACTGCTTCAGCACCGACCCCAACGACTCGTTCCAGACCAGCACCAACAAGGACGGAAAGAACGCCGAGTCGGTCATGATCGCCCAGATGTTCGTGTACGCAGCACCCGAATATGCCGCCATGTGCCGCATGCTCGGCGATGAAGCCGAAGCGAAGTTCGCCGAGGAAGAAGCCGCAAAAATGGCTGCCAAGATCTGCGAACAGGGCTGGGACGGCGAATGGTATGTCCGCGCTTACGACGACTTTGGCAACAAGATCGGTTCAAAAGAATGTGAAGACGGAAAGATCTTCATTGAAACGCAAGGATTTGGCTCCATGGCTCAGATCGGTGCGGACAAGGGCTATCCCATAAAGGCCCTCGACAGCGTGAAGAAACACCTCGATACCAAGTACGGTATCGTCCTTCTTGATCCGCCCTACAAGGATTACCACGTTGAGCTCGGTGAAGTGTCCTCCTATCCGCCCGGATACAAGGAAAATGCCGGTATCTTCTGTCACAATAACCCCTGGGTAATCATCGGTGAAGTAAAATCCGGCCGCCCGCAGAATGCCTGGGAATATTACAAGAAGATCGCGCCTGCCTTCCTTGAAGACATCAGCGAAATCCACCGCCTGGAGCCCTACGTATACGCCCAGATGGTTGCGGGTAAGGCCGCGCGCCGCCACGGTGAAGCCAAGAACAGCTGGCTCACCGGAACCGCCGCCTGGAACTTTGTCGCGCTGTCGCAGTGGATTTGCGGTATCCGTTCCGAGCACCAGGGACTCCGTGTTGAACCGCGGCTTCCCGCGCATGTGAAGAACGCGACCATTACCCGGACGTACCGCGGCTGCAAATATGTCATCGACATCGAGAACCGCGACCCTGCGGGAAAAATCGCCGTGTCGGTGGTTTCCGGCGGTGTCTCCGTGGACGGAACACTCGTTTCTCCCGGAAAATCCGAAGTACAGCTCAAGGTTGTCGTCGGCTAATGTGTCCATGAACTTCGACAAGTGATCAATAGAAAACCCGCCTTCTGGCGGGTTTTCTTTTATGTGATACAATGGAATGCGCACCCGGATTGTATTCCCCGGAGGAGAAAACCTGATGCAAGAACGAGAAATATCCATAGTCGTTCCCTGTTACAACGAAGCGCCGGCCTTGCCGCATCTGTATACCGAACTTACCGCCTTGAAACAGAAGCTCCCCGGCGTTTCATTCGAGTTTGTGCTGGTTGATGACGGATCAACGGACGGAACACGGGACGTTATCCGGGACCTTTCGCAAAATGATGCAGACGTCCGCTACGTATTTTTTTCCCGGAACTTCGGCAAGGAAGCGGCGCTGCTCGCCGGCCTTGAAGCCGCCCGGGGGAAATATGTCGCCGTCATGGACGCCGATCTCCAGGATCCGCCATCTCTCCTTCCGGAGATGTATTCCGTGGTGAAATCCGGTGACTATGACTGCGCGGCAACCCGCCGAGTTTCCCGGAAAGGTGAGCCGCTCATCCGGTCCTTCTTTGCCCGTTCTTTTTACCGGCTCATGTCGAAGATTTCCGATGCACATATTGTTGACGGTGTCCGCGATTACCGCCTCATGAGCCGCCGGATGGTCGACGCCATCTTGTCGCTCAAGGAATATAACCGCTTCTCGAAAGGTATTTTCTCCTGGGTCGGCTTTGAAACCCGCTGGTTTGAATATCAAAATATTGAACGCGTGGCCGGTGAGACCAAGTGGTCATTCTGGAAACTGTTTCTGTATTCACTCGAAGGCATTACCGCCTTTTCAACGGCACCGCTCATTTTTGCCTCGGTTATGGGTATGCTTTTTTGTCTGATCGCGTTCATCACCATCTGCGTTGTCGTGGTTAAAACCCTGCTCTGGGGTGATCCGGTCGCCGGGTATCCCTCGTTGTTGAGCATAATCCTCTTTATCGGCGGCGTGCAATTGTTTGCCGTTGGCATTCTTGGCCAGTATCTCGCGAAAACCTATCTTGAGACTAAAAAACGTCCGGTATACATAATCAAGGAGCAAAGCAAGTGACAATTGAAACAATACTCAAAAAGAAGCGAACCATCATGCTGGTTCTGCTGGTATTGGCCGTGCTGGTACGGGTTTTCTTCGGAGTCGTCAAGAATGACTATCACTGTGACGAGGGTATTACCCTCGCGTTGACCAACGGAACCTGGCCGGTACATGTGGCGACCGACCATCGGCTTGTCTGGATGGACATGGGTGAACTTTCCCACCGGATGTTCGACAGCCGGCTCGAACGCGGCAAGGTTGATTACGACACACTTACGGAAGCAACGGCACGAGATGTTCATCCTCCGTTGTATTACTGGCTGCTTTTCGACGCACGACGAATCATAGGGCCGTCGAATCATCATCTTGCCTCCATTACGCTTAACATGCTTTTCTTTCTTGTATCCTGTTTTTTCTTCATTGGAATTGTTTCCCGGATATGGAAAGACACCCGCATACTCTTTTTGGCGTTCATACTCTTCGCTTTTTCGTCGGCGACCATTTCCCTTACGGTGTATATGCGCATGTATGAACTGCTCCAGATGGTCTGCCTCGGATTTTTGTACAGTGCCGTGCTGGTCTGTTTCCCCGACGGGGACCGGAAGCCGCTCCCGGTGCTGATTACCGGTATCGCGGGCCTCATGGTGTTTTCATTCATGGGACTGATGACTCAGTATTACTTCCTGTTGTTTATCGTACCGGTGTGTGTGTTCGCCTTTTTCTATCTGCTCATAACCAAACGCCCGGCGGCCCTTCTCTGGAGCATGCTTGTCGTTCTTGCGGGCCTCTATGTAGCGCTGCGGCTCTTCCCTCCCATGATTGACCATCTCACAAAATCGCAGCGGGCAGGCCAGAGCATTGCCAATCTCACCACAAAAACGACACTTTCAAAGCTCGAAAGCATCTGGATGTATATACGGCTTCTTTCACGAAATCTGGTTCCTCTTGCCGTACTCGTTGTTGCTGCGGGTCTCGCGGTTTTCCAGCAGATTCGCGGACGGATCGAGGGCAATGGTTCTGCTGACGAATCAGAAAAGCCCGGTAGAAACACCGTTCCATTCATGATCCTGATGGTCCTGATATTTCTCTTCACATTCACAATCATTTCCATTTCCGCTCCCTACCAGACCGTACGGTACTTTGCCGCCTTCATTCCGGCGTATGCGTTAACATTTGTTTCGGTGATTTTGGTCTTGCTCCGGTACCGCAGCGCGCTCGTCCTGCTTGCCGCGTCGGCTGTACTGGTTTTCGTATATGGAGTGTTGCCGGGAAACATGAACGTGTTTCATGAGGACTACCCCGTACCGGAAGAACGGTCTTATCTGACCGACGATATCCCCCTCATGATCATCGGGACGCCCTGGGGTTATACCTGGAAAAACATGGTTCCCTACCTGAATATCCCGCACGACAAACGGGTATACGTAATGGAACAGGAATCCGTGAATTTGTATGCCATTGCCCGTGAAAGCGGTTCTCCGGTTGTCTATGCGCTGGTGGATGATTACCTTCCTGAGACAACCGAGTATGAGCATATAAGTTATTATGCGTTCTTTCATGTGTACAAGGTGACCGTAGAATAAAAAAAGCTGTCCGGCGCAAACCGGACAGCTTTTTTTTTCAACAATTTTGGTAGCAGTAGCTTACATCACCGCTTCCACGGTATGAGTTCCGTCCTTGAAGTACGGAATCACCGTGCCTTCCACCGCCTTGCCGTCAACCACCAGCGATGTTATTCCCTTGCTCTTGCCGGAGGGATTCTTCACCGAAATGGCATAGGTCGCGCCGCGGCATTTGCGTTCAACGGAGAATTCCTTCCAGTCTTTGGGCACACAGGGGTCGAGCCGGATTCCGGTATGTTCCGGCCGGATACCGAGAATATACTTGGTAGACGACTGATACATCCAGCTGGATGTTCCCGAAAGCCAGGAATTCCGGCCAAGACCGAACAGGGGGTGTTCATCGGAAAGAATGTTCTGTGCATAACAGTATGGTTCACATTCGTATTCATCGATTGAATCGTTCTTTGCAGCCGGGTTCACGTTGTTGTAGTAGCGGAACGCCTGATCCCCGTCTCCCAAAATGGTTTCCGCGATGATTGCCCAGGGATTCGGATGGAGGAAGATACCGCCGTTTTCTTTTGCTCCGGGCGGATAGGTGGTTACGCCGCCTTTCTCCCGGTCATATCCGTTATATCCGGGCCAGGAGAGTTTGATGCCCTTTTCGGTCGCCAGGTGTTTCTTGACGGCGTCCATGGCCGCACGTCCCTTGTCCGAATCGGCGGCGAAGCCGGAAAGAAGCGACCAGCTTTGGGCGTTGAGCCAGAGTTTTCCGTAGTCATTGCTTTTTGAGCCGACCGGATTGCCCTTGTCGTCAAAGTACCGTACGAACCATTCGCCGTCCCATGCGGCTTCGAGAACCGCTTGCTTCATGTCATCATACCAGTGGTCAAATTCCGTTTTCTGATCCTTTTCGCCGCGGAATTCGGTGAGTTCGGAAAGCTCGTGCAGCGCCCAGCCGTAGAGGTTGGCGGTAAAGATGCTTTCCGCGCCGGTGGGAAGGTTGACCGTATCGTTCCAGTCGGCAAAGCCGAGCAGGGGAAGGCCGTGTGCGCCGGTGTTGTTCCGGGTAAAGGTTACCGCCCGTTTGAGGTGGTCGTATACGGTTCCGGATTCGACCGGGCTGCCGCTTTTGTCCTTTTCATAAAAGGGAATCTTCTTGTCGAGGAAGGCGTAATCGCCGGTTTCCTTGAGATAGGAACATACCGCGAGCACGATCCATAGCTGGTCGTCGGAATAGAAGTGGGGCCGGTCTTCATACTCCATGGAGTCTCCACGTCCCGCTTCCATGCTGAGGGGATTGAACTGATGATACGCGGAGCCGTCGGTACTCTGTACCGAGAGGAGTTTTTCCATGAGTTCGCGGGCTTCGTCCGGAATCTGCGCAATAACACCCATGGTGTCCTGGGAGGAATCGCGGAAACCGATTCCCCGGTCAGAACCGTAGCCGAGCTGGTAGAGCGAGAGGTAGCGCGACCAGATTTTGGTGGTATAGCACTGGCGCGGGTTGTGCAGGTTGATCATGGAATTGAATGCGTCCGACGGGGTGTGCACCTTGAGGACGGACAGGTAGTCGTCCCAGAACGCTGAGAGATCGGCGAACGCGCGGTCAACCTCGGCGTCCGTCGTAAATGCCGAGCAGGAGTCCGCTACGGTAGAAAGCGCGCCTTTCTGGGTGAGCACGGTGATTACGGACGTTGTTTCTCCGCTCTGCAGGGTTCCCAGGTCAAGCTGAAGCGCCGCGATGATGTCGCCGCGGACTGCGTCTTTCCCGGAGAGTTTTTCGTTTCTCAGGGAGAGGGGTTCCCGCCAGGTACCGTATTCGTTGTCGCCCAGGAATCGCTTGCGGTCTGTTTCCCAGGACGCGGCGGGTTTGTTCGCGTACAGGATGTTTACTTCCGAGTCGCGTTTCATGAAGGCATAGGATGCGATGGCGGTACGCCCGTCCCTGGTCGCCACGGCTTGTGAGTGCATGGTCTGGGGCACCCAGTCGGCATTGGTGAGCTGCTTGAGGGCGTCAAAGTGGCTGAACTCCACAACCGGAACGAGATCGACGGCGAGGGCTTCCTTGCCCGTGTTGGTTATCGTATACCGGCGTACCAGTTCTGTTCCGCCGCGCGGAACGAAGGCAAGAATGTCGAACGTGAGCCCGGCGAGTTTGGTAACCCAGCGGTTATAATACATGCCTACATGGCATTCGAAGGAGTCATAGGCGCCGAGACAGGGAACCCAGTACGGAGAAGCTATCGTTGCGTCTTTTGCGGGACTTCCCGGTTTGCGGGTGCGAACGTAAGCAGTTTCCCCCTTGAAGTCCGCTGACGGGAGCTGGGGGATGTATTTGGTAATGCGGTTGAGTGCGGGATCACCCTTGCAGATCTGGGATCCGCCGGTATGGTCAAGAAACCCGCCAAAGGCAAGGGCTCCAACATAGTTCACCCATTTTACCGGGGTGCGCGGATTGGTAATTACGTATTCGCGATTGGCATCGTCAAAATGTCCGTAGGTCATGGTTCCTCCGTTTGTTTCCTGTTTCAACTATCATGACACAAGCGCCCCGACTTTTCAAGAGAAAAATCGGGGCGATTTGTGGAGTTCAGGCATGACGTATCAGGTCTTGAAACGTTCGGCGAGCTTGGTAAGCGAGTTCACTGCCCCCGAATTCCGCTCGGTAACCGAGGTAATCTCGCCGATCGCCGTGGTAATGGCGTCGCTGGAGCGGGCAATATCCTGGGTACTCTTTTGAACTTTCAGCGAAATGTCTTCAAGACGGGTCATTTCCTTGAGAATCATGTCTGCGCCCTGGTTCATTTCGAGCGAGCCGTCCCGGATCTGTACCGTGATGTTTTGAATCTCGTCGAGCGCTTCAAGCACCTGCCGGCTGCCTTCATTCTGTTCTTTCATGGCCATGCGGATTTCCTGTACGAGGCCGTTTGCTTCGTTGATCTGTTTCGCTACGGACTCAAAGGCCTCATCGGCATGAGCGGACGCGTCCACGATGGTATCGATGGTGCCGACCACCTTTTTGAGCGCGGTTTCAATGACCCGCGACTGTTCGGAGGAACTTTCTGCAAGCTTGCGGATTTCGTCCGAAACAACGGAGAATCCTTTTCCGGCTTCTCCCGCGTGAGCCGCCTCAATGGCAGCGTTCATGGCGAGCAGGTTGGTCTGACTCGCGATTGCGTCCACGATTTCGTTTGTTTCCAGGAGGTGTTGCGACTGGTTTGATACATCCTTGATGAGTTCCCGGACATTCTGCATGCTGTCGCGCCCGGTTCTGGACGCCGAAAGGAGCGATTCAAAACCGGAGCCGGCACGATCCAGATTATTGGTGATTGAGTTGATGTTGGAAACCATTTGCTGAATGGCTGCGGACGATTCATTGACGCCAGCAGTCTGTCCTTCAATCTGCTGGGTGAGGCTTTCAATATTCCTGGCTATTTCGTGAATGGTTGACGATGTTTCGGTGACACTCGCGCTTTGTTCTTCGGTCTGGAAATTGAGATCCGAAACGTTGGAAGAAATTGCGCCAATGTCGGTATTGATGCTCTTTGCACGGGTTGCCAGTTCGTCCGAGAGGCGGGACATGGTTGCCGTATCATCCTTGACTTCGGTGATCATGCCGTGCAGGGTTTCCATGAAGTTGTTGAAGTACTTGCCAACGTCCGTAATTTCATCTTTTCCGCTCAGGGAGATGCGGTACGTGAGGTCCCCCGAACCTTGGGAGATGTTCTTGAGTGTGTTGGCTGTATCAATGAGCGGTCTGGTGAGGCGGCGTCCGAGCAGGAGGGAAATTCCGAGGACAGCGAAGAAGGTAAGGCCGGTGATGACGAACACGGATTTCCAGATGTTGTTGATGGCGGAATACAGGTCGCTTTCCGGAAGCGTGAATACAACGAAGTAATTTGTTCCCGCAATCGCCTGTCCGGCGACATGCCAGGTTCGCCGGGAAGCATCCTGGTACGTCATTACCGCATGCTTTTCTGAAAGCATGGTTTGTATGGCGCCTGCAAGAGTTTCGTCGAGATTTGATACGGTTGCGGTTTGTTCAGAGGTCAGGATCAGCTCGGTGTATTCCTTTTTCTCACGGTCATACTTCTCGTGGGCCACCAGGGCTCCATCGTCCGAGATGAGAAAGAGTTCTCCCCGGCGACCGAACTGGGTTTCAAGGTTACCGGTTGCGTCTCTGATAGCCGCGTCAAGAACGGGGCCTTCAATGGTAACAGCAAAAAGGCCCGCTGTTATGCCTGAAGTTCCGATAATGTTTGAAGCTAATACGATCTGTTTTTTTCCGGTCGATTTTGACAAGTTGGGATTTGAAAATACGGTTTGCTTTATGGAAAGCCGGTTGTTCACGACAAGACGCTGGAAATAATCGCGTGTTGTAAGATCGGTGGGTTGGGAGTCCGGATCTTCATTATCCGGGGAGACCAGTCCGCCGAACGCCGGATTTCCGGGATTGTCCGAGCGGTAGTACGCACCATCCCGGCGAACCAGGAGAAAAGAGTCGATCTTGTTGCTTTTCGCCTCGATCTCCTGAAGCGCGGGAAGAAACTGGGACCAGTTCAGCGACCGAATTTCGGGGTACTGGGAAAAAGCTTCCACATATCCGCGTTCGGCAGCGAAAAAATTGGACACCGTGTTGGCGACATTCCGGGTATATTCAAAGAAATACCCGTCTGCGTTTGCCTTGATGGTCGTGCTGGATGCAAGAGTGATAATGATCATGCCGACGACGTACGGCAGTATCGCGATCAAAACAAAAATGATTCCCAGTTTGCGTTTGAGTTTCATAGACCTCACCTAAAAATGAATTTATTCCGGCTGTGAGGACCCTGTTTGTAGTAACGTGAATGTACGGTATCCGGTCCGGACACGCCTTTGGTCCACACGCTTATTCAAGTATAGTGAAAAATAGTGCTGGTTTGTTGTTTCTGATGGGTTTTTTCGGCAGATTTCGGGTTTTTCCCGGCCGGGTCTATGCTTTATCCCCGGAATCAAGAAAAATATCGACAGTCTGTACCGTTCTTCCCGCCATTTCGACGACCCGCATGCGGACCGCGCCGGAGCTCCAGGAATCATTCCGTACCGGCAGGCGCTCTAGCTGTTCCATGAGGAACCCGCCCAGGGTCTCGTAATATCGTGAATCGAGTGATGTCCGGAGCAGTGCATTAATGTCATCCAGTCGGAGGTTTCCCGGCACCCTGATATGTCCCGGTGAGAGTATCCTGACCCGCTCCAGGGGACGTTCCGTTCCCTTGTCGTACTCGTCATGAATTCCTCCGAGAATTGAAGCTATGGCGTCGTCTATGGTTACGAGTCCGGCTGTAGCTCCATGCTCGTCGATAACAATGGCGATGTTTTGCCGTGAATTCCTGAGTTCTCCCATAAGATCCGCGGTTGTCTGTGTTTCCGGAACGAACAGGAGCGGCCGGACCAGCGTTCTGAGCTGAGCGTTTGCGTCCGTTCGTACGTGAAAGAGGATATCTTTGTAATGGATCATGCCGATTATGTGATCTACCGTGTCCTGGTAGACGGGAATACGGGAGTACTGGTGTTTCCGGAAGAACGACACGGCGTCGGTAAGGGTTGCTTCCCCCGATATAGCGGTTATGGCCGTTCTGGGGGTCATGATTTCCCGAACCCGGGTATCGGCAAAGTAAAACGCGCGGTTCAGCAGACTGTGTTCGCTTTCATCGAGTGCGCCGTCTTTTTTTCCGGCATGCACCATGATCTTGAGTTCTTCTTCCGTGAGACGGGTCGCGGATTGGGGATGCAAGCGGTGGAGTACGGAAAGCATGGTCGAGTTCAATGCCGAGAAAAGCAGCACTATCGGGAATAGCGCTTTCTGTACAAGAGCGACGGGAAGGGCAAGGATGCGTGCGCAGGACTCGCTTCGGGCGGAGGCAATTGTTTTTGGGAGAATTTCACCGAATACGAGAATGACCCCTGTCATGATCATGGTCACCGCGGGTAATCCGTCCGGACCCGCAATGGCAAGAGCCGCCGCTGTGGCGATGCTGGTTGCCCATATGTTCACAATATTGTTTCCGACCAGGATGGTGGTAATCAGGCGGGAGGGATTGTCGAGAAGAAAGACGATGAGCCGGTCGCGCTTGTTGTTGCTTTTCCGCAGCTGGCGCAAGCGTACTTTTGAAATGGCCGTAAGCGCGGTTTCAGAGGCTGAAAAGAAGGCTGAGAGAATAAACAGCAGCACGAGCGCCGCAATCAGATACAGCGGAATTCCGGTCATTCTGTACCCCCGCTCCGCTGTATTCGCACTGTTTCTATCCTGTTTCCGGACCGTTCATGAACGGTAAAACGATAGTCCTGTTCTTCAATGGTAAACCCCGGGGCCGGGATGTCCGCGGCCCGTTCGAGCAGAAAGCCTGCAATGGTGTCGTAGTACTGTGACTCAAGATTGATGTCCAGAAGCGTGTTCACGGTTTCAATACGCTCGGCTCCGGGAAGAAGCAGTTCTTCGTCATTCCCCCTGCCGTGATCCGCCGACTGTTCTGTCGTGATTTCAAGATGGTCAAACTCGTCCTGGATGCTACCGAAAATTTCTTCGAATATGTCTTCAATGGTAACCAGGCCGGCAGTCCCCCCGTATTCGTCCAGAACGATCGCGCAGTTCTGGTTTCCGCTTTTCAGTTTTTCCTGCAGCAGCGGAATACTCTGCGTTTCAAACACGAAGAGTGCGCTTCTCATGATGTCCCGTGCGCGAATACCCTGCTCGCTGAATTTCTCCGTCATCAGAAGGTCTTTGATGTATACGATGCCCTGGATGTCGTCAATGTCATCTCCCTGAACGGGGAAGCGGGAAAAACCGGAAGACGCGGAAAGGGAAAGCAGTTCGTCGTACCCGGTATCAAGAGTTATTCCGACAAGCGCAGTCCGGGGCGTCATGATATCCCGTGCGGTCAGATCGGTAAAATCCAGGATGCGGTGGAGGATGTCGCGTTCATCAGATTCGAGAACGCCTTCTTCTTCTCCGACTTCTATGAGCGTCCGGAGGTCTTCTTCGGTGACATGGCCGGTGGAAGATCTGCGCGCGGTGCCGGTGAAAAAGAGCACCAGGGCTGTTACCAGCGAAAAGATGGCGGTAATCGGGAAGGCGAGAATGCCGAAAAGGGTTACCGGAAGTGAAAAGCGCAGCGCCATTTTTTCCGGATAGGTGAGCGCGAGTGATTTGGGAATGATTTCTCCAAAGAGCAGTACGAGTACTGTCGCCGTAACCGTGGCTATTCCGACACCGGCGGACCCGAAAAGGCCGATCGCAAGAGCGGTCGCGAGCGAAGATAATGAAATGTTGACGATGTTGTTTCCGACAAGGATTGTATTCAGGAAAAAAGTTTTTCTGGAAAGCAAGCGTTCCACACGCCGGGCCGCCCTGTTGTTTTTTTCCCTGAGGTATCGGATGTGGAGCCTGCTTGCCGAGAGGAACGCGGTTTCCGACGATGAAAAGAACATCGAAAGAAGAAGCAAAACGGGAAACGCGATACCGTACAACAACGCAGGCAATGTATCAGGAACTTCCATGGTTACTCGGGTACCAGCCTACTGTATACACTCCCGGCCGTCAAGAATAGCCGGGAGCGGCTGTTACTGGCCGGTATCATTCTGTTTGATCTGTTCAATCGTGTTGACAATTTGCGTTACTCCGGGGTTTTCCGGATCCGCGGCGATGGCTTCCTCAAGCCAGGCTATGAGCTGTTCGGCGGGAATTGTCTCCGACATAGCATACATGTAGGTACCCATGTAGAGCGCTTCCTGTTTTTTCGCCGGTTCAAGCAACCCGCCCCGGGCAAGCTCAAAGAATCCCTCGCCCGCTTCACCAAGGTTTCCTGCCTGGTAGAGGTCCACCGCTTTCATGTACTGGAGCTGCAGCAGGTATTTCGGTTTGAGCCCCGCGGTGGAATCGGCGTCGAGTGTGGTTATTTCTTCGATGAAACTCCGGTAATTATCCCGTTGCTGGGGAGAAACCGCTTCCATGAACTGGTCCATGAAACCGGCTTTTTCCAGGCCTTCGGATTCCGCGATCTTCTTTTTCAGGGTGATCAACTTGTCCCGTGCCTCAGTATAGGAGGCCGCTTGTTCATAAAAGGAATCAATCGTCGTTGTTGCCGCTTCGACGGAAAACATGCCGTAGATGTCCTTATCCGGGGTAAGCAGGAAAAAGGACGGAATTTGCTGTACGGCATATGATTGCGCGAGCTGGTAGTTTTTCTCGCGTGTTTCTTCGTCGAGAAGCTCTTCGTTTTTCACTACATCAACATTGCACAGGACAAATTCCTTTGAGCCGAGCGCGAAGAATTTTTCGGTAAAGAGAGATTCGGCAAAAAGCTTGCTTTCTTCATTCCAGTCCGACCCGGTGAATGCAAGGAGAATGCTATTTCCGTTATTGCCCGCTTCCGCGGCCGCGGTGTCCAGATCGGTAATCCAGGTTTTTTGTCCGCGTACGCAACCTGCGGCAAGAAGGACAACAAGTGATACAACAAGAAGCAGAGATTTTCTCATGATAACTCCTATAAAAAATAGCGGACACCCGCGGCGAATATGTTCTCACAGGTATCGCCGGGTATGTTCTTGAAAAGATGACGGGTTTTTCCGCCCGGTTCTGTATCTATAGCACGTTCGCTGTGTCCCATCTTTCCCAAAATCCTTCCGGTTTCATCGGTTAAGCCCTCAATGGCAAACAGTGATCCGTTGGGATTGTCCGGTTCAACCATGGTCGGTTTACCGGATCGGTCCACGTATTGCGTGAAGACCTGGCCGTTGGCAAAGAGTTTTTCCGCGAGTCCTGCATCAAGGATGACCCGGCCTTCGCCGTGGGAAACCGGAATTTCGTGGATTGAACCGGCGGCAAGCCCTGTCCCGGAGGCCCAGGGGGACTTGTCTGATGTTATGCGGGTACGGACAAAGCGGGAAATATGACGGCCGACCGTATTGTACGTAAGGGTCGGCATGTCCGCGGAAGGTTCACGGATTTCACCGTAAGGGATGAGTCCTACCTTTATCAGTGCCTGGAATCCGTTGCAGATACCGAGGATGAGACCGTCGCGATTTCCGGCGAGATCCATGATCCGGTCAGCGATTACCTGCTCCCGGAGAATGTTCGCGATGAACTTTCCCGAGCCGTCCGGTTCGTCTCCCGCGGAAAAGCCTCCCGAGAACGCGAGAATTTGCGCGTCCTGTATCGCCGATGCAAGTTCGGCGAGGGATTCTTCGAGATCGGCCGCGGTACGGTTTCTGAGCACAACCAGTCGGGTTTCGGCGCCCGAGAGGGCAAAGGCCCGGGCCATGTCGTATTCGCAGTTGGTTCCGGGGAAGACCGGCAGAACAACAAGCGGTTTCGCCTTTGCGGTGCTGATGCCCGCGGGGGCGTCCGGTTTCCCGGCTTTCACAAGATTCAGAGCCCAGGAAGGAAGCTCTCCGACGGAGGAGTCCGCCGCGTTGGTACTTGAAACCGGCGGGAAAACCTTTGCGAGCGGCCGTTCCCATTCCGTTTGCGCCCGGTCAAGATTGATGGTGTGTTCTCCGTAGGTGATAACCGGATCCAGTAGTGTTTTTCCGATGACTTTCCAGTTTGACGCTTCCGGACAGTTGGCGCTGAAAGCCAGAATGTCCGCGCTGGATACTTCCAGGATGAGCGAACCATAGCACGGGGCAAAAAGGGCCGCTGCGGGATCATTCCCGAAGCCCTGGGGCTGAAGCGTGGAAAGGGGCCCGGTATCAAGCGCCGCGCCTATCCTGTTGCCGAAAGCCATCTTTGTTACTGCCGCCGCGATACCGCCTGCCGTAACCGGATACGCCGCGTGTACCGAACCGGTTTCGGCAAGTGCGAGAAGGGCTTCGGTGTTTTTATGGAATACGTTCCAGTCCGGCGTACGATCCTTCTTCCAGGGGGTCTGGACAAGTACGATGGCATTGCCCACACCGGTAAAGGCGCCTCCCCTGACCTTCTGCTGGTCGGTTACGGCTACGGCAAACGAAACGAGTGTCGGCGGTACCGTGATATCGTGAAAGGTGCCGGACATGCTGTCCTTGCCGCCGATGGACGCGGTTCCCGCGCCGAGCTGCGCCTGCAGGGCGCCGAGAAGGGCCGCGGCGGGCTTGCCCCAGGCTTCCGGCGAGCTTGTCCGTTCAAAGTACTCCTGGAAGGTGAGGCGCGCGGTACGCGGATCACCGCCGAGGGCGAGGATCTTTACAAGAGATTCGAGAACGGCGTACTGAGCCGCATGAAAGGGACTCCAGGACGCGGCTTTAGGGTCGTAGCCCATGGTCATGAGACTGACGGTGCTTGTCTCTTTTCCGGGGCCGACCGGGATACGCGCGGCCATGCCGCATTCGGGAGTTGCCTGGAATGAGCCACCTGCGGGGAAAAGGATTGACGATGACCCGATGGAGCCGTCAAACTGTTCGGTCAGACCCCGCTGTGAAGCAACGGAGAGATCGGAGAGAACGGAGTACCAGCGGTCCGCGAACGGTTTGTCCGCCGCGATTTGCCAGTTCCACTCGGCGGAGGGCTGGCAGATTGTTACGGAGGCGTTCCGTTTGGCGCCTGCCGTGTCCAGGAATTCCCGGTCGATGTTCACGATGGTATCCCCCTGCCACCGCATGACGAGTCTGCCGGTGTCCGTAACGCGAGCGATAACGGCTGCATTGAGGTTTTCACGGTTTGCTGCTGCAATGAAAGCGGCGGCGTCTTTTTCACGGACCACGACGGCCATGCGTTCCTGGGATTCGGAAATGGCGAGCTCGGTACCGTTGAGGCCTTCATATTTTTTCGGGACGGCGGAAAGGTCGATATCAAGCGACGGAGCAAGTTCTCCGACCGCGACGGAAACGCCGCCCGCGCCAAAGTCGTTACACCGGCGAATGAGCCGTGTTACGGCGGGATCGCGGAAGAGCCGCTGGATTTTCCGCTCCTCTACGGCGTTGCCTTTTTGAACTTCGGCGCTTGCTTCGGTTACCGATTCTGCGGTATGCGCTTTTGATGAGCCGGTTGCTCCACCGATACCGTCCCGTCCGGTTCCGCCGCCGACCATGATGACCACGTCGCCGGCTTCGGGTTCCTCGCGTACCACGGAGGAAACGGGAGTTGCCGCGATAACGGCGCCGAGTTCCATGCGTTTGGCAAGGAAGCCCGGATCGTAGTATTCAACAACCTGGCCGGTGGTAAGGCCGATCTGGTTACCGTAAGCGCTGAACCCGGCGGCGGCGCCGCGGGTAAGGGAAATCTGGGGAAGCTTTCCGGGAAGGGTGTCTTTCAACGGAACGGTTGGATCGCCCGCGCCGGTTACCCGAAGCGCCTGGTAAACCCAGGCACGGCCGGAAAGGGGGTCACGGATGGCGCCGCCGATACAGGTCGCCGCGCCGCCGAAGGGTTCAATCTCGGTGGGATGGTTGTGTGTTTCATTCTTGAACATGAGCAGCCAGGATTCGGTTCCGCTCCGGGCACCGTGTTCGTCGAGAAGGGTAACGTCGATAAAGATTGAACAGGCGTTTATTTCGGCGGATTCTTCGAGATCGTCGAGAAGTCCGCGTTTCCGCAGCGCTTTCGCTCCGATTACCGCCATGTCCATGAGGGTTACCGGCTTGTCGCGGCCGGAATGGAGTTCCGCGCGGAGGTTGGTGTATACGTTCAATGCTTCGCGGACGGTTTCCGCGTACGGGCCGTCTTCAACGTCAATTGAATCGAGAATGGTATTGAAGGTGGTGTGGCGACAGTGATCCGACCAGTAGGTGTCGAGAACCCGGATTTCAGTTTCGGTAGGGTCCCGACCTTCTTTTTGAAAATACTGCTGCAAAAAGACAATGTCCGCGTCGTCCATGGCAAGACCGTAGTCCACCCTGAACGCGGAAAGCTCAACGGCCGAGTATGCGGTGAATCCGGACAGTACGGGGACCTGCGCAACGGCCGGGGTTTTCATGGCAAGGGTCGCCGGCTTGGCGCTGTCCGCCTCGCGGGAGTCAACCGGGTTGATGAGATAGTTGCGTATCCGCTCGAGATCACCCGACGTAAGGTTTCCGGAGAGAATGTAGACCCTGGCGCACCGGACCAGTACGTTTTTTCCCTCAAGTCCGGGGATCAGCGCCAGACATTGCCCGGCAGAGTCGGCCCGTTGGTCATACTGACCGGGAAGATATTCAATCGTGATGACGGTCTCGTCTTCCGAAACGGGGAGAATTTCCCGGTAGACCCGGTCGCTCTGCGGTTCGGAAAAAATCCTGCTTGCAGCCGTATCGAGGACGTCTGTATCAATGCCCTCAAGGTCATAGCGGTTGCAGTAGCGTACACCAGCGAGATTCTGTATGCCGAGAAGGGAGGTAATCTCTTCCCTGGTCCGTTTTGCCTCATTGTCAAATCCATCTTTCCGTTCTATAAAGAGACGGTGTACGGATGCTTCCATCACGATTCCTCCGGGTTTCGGTAATGCCCCAGTATGCCGTATTATCAGGGAAAATTCTATGCGTCACCGGTGTGAACCGGTTGAATAAAAATACAGTGACGTAGTATATTTATACAATGTTTCCCCGAAGAACGGGGACAAAGGAGCGGACCATGCAGGAAATACTTGATCTTTTACAGAATGACGCCCGGCTTTCGCCGGAGGATATCGCGGCCATGACCAAAAAATCAGTTGAAGAGGTCGCGGCGGTGATCGCGCAGCTGGAAAAAGATGGTGTTATTCTCAAGTACACCGCGATCGTGAACCAGGAAAAGATTCCGTCAGAAAATGATACCGTTCGCGCGGTCATTGAAATTCAGGTTACCCCTGAACGGGAACACGGGTTTGATTCCCTTGCCGAACGGATTTACCGCTTCCCGCAGGTAAAAGCCCTCTACCTCATGTCCGGCGGGTATGATCTGCAAGTTATCATAGAAGGAAAGACACTCAAGGAAGTGGCGTTCTTCGTATCGCAGAAGCTCGCGACCCTCAACGGGGTAAAGAGTACCAAGACCCACTTCGTGTTAAAGACGTACAAGGAAAATGACATCGTGTACGTCGATTCCAAAAAAGACAACCGCGAAAGCGTTACCGCCTGAGGCAGGAAAACTGAATGAATTCACGACCAGACCGCTATTCCGAAAAAATTCTGCGGACACCGCCGTCTCCCATCCGCAAGTTCTTCGACCTGATCATAGGTCGGGACGATATCATTTCGCTCGGTGTCGGCGAGCCGGATTTCCCCACTCCCTGGGTTATGCGGGAGGAAGCCTTTTATCATCTTGAAGAGGGCCACACCTCATACACCTCCAACTGGGGACTTACCGAACTTCGCGTGGAAATTGCCCGATACCTTGAAAAATACAAGCTTTCCTACGATCCGAAAAGCGAGATTCTCGTAACGATCGGTGTTTCCGAGGCGATAGACGCCGTGCTCCGGTCGATTCTCAATCCCGGAGACGAGATTATCGTGGCAGAGCCCTGCTACGTTTCGTACCAGCCGCTCGCCGAACTTTGCGACGTAACACTGGTGCGCCTTGATACGGCGCCGGATGGTTTCATTCCGCGCGCCGAATCGATTGAGCGGCTCGTAACGCCCAAAACCAAAGCGGTTATGCTTTGCTCTCCGAGTAACCCCACCGGGCGCATGATTCCCCCCGACGAGCTGGGCAAAATCGCCGATGTGGTGAAAAAACACGAACTGTGGGTGCTTTCGGACGAGGTGTACAGCGAGCTTGTGTACGACGACCGCAAACATGTGTCCATCGGGTCGCTCCCCGGCATGAAGGACTACACCGTCGTCCTGAACGGATTTTCAAAAGCCTTTGCCATGACCGGGTGGCGTATCGGGTACTTTGCCTGTCCGGCCGAACTCATGGTGCAGGTGCACAAGCTCCACCAGTATTCAACCATCTGTGCGCCGATCATGAGCCAGTACGCCGCGCTTGAAGGACTCCGGAACGGTGCCGACGAGGTGGAAAAAATGCGGATTTCCTATCAGCAGCGCCGAAACCTCATGATGAAGGCATTTGCCGACATGGGCATTCCGGTCGCGGAACCGGAAGGCGCGTTTTACATCTTCCCCGATATCCGCAAGACCGGGCTTACGTCCGAAGAATTTGCGACAAAACTGATTAACGAGTACAAGGTTGCGGTTGTTCCGGGCGACGCGTTCGGCGCCGGCGCGGAAGGATTTGTTCGTTGCTGCTATGCGACGGAAGTGGGCAAACTCAAGGAAGCCATGCGGCGCTTCGCGCTCATGGTTGAGGGGAAACCCTTTACCGAGTAAGCAGAGTTTCCGCTTCCTGTGCCTGGACGGCGAGGAATGCCGCGCGGAAAATGTCCCGCGCGCGGGTTCTGGCCGCGCGGGCGCCGTCGGCGTCTCCGGATTTTTCACGAACGGCGCCGATAGCCATCCAGTCGCGGCCAATACCGGCCGAGTTCTCCGCGCGGCGGTCATACCCGAGTGCCTGATTCAACGCGTCTACTGCGGCAGGATACTGTTCAGCTTTTGATAAAATTGAAGCCTTGATGTACCAGTCGTACGCCGCGTCCTCCAGGTACTGACCGGAGCCGTGAATGTCGATTGATTCATCGATAGCGGCGATCGCGGCTTCCGTGTTTCCCAGTTCTTTTTCTGCAAGGGCAAGCACCCGCCAGGCGAACGCCGTGTACAACGGATTTTCCTTGAGGGCATTTTGAGCTGTCAGAACGGTAGAACGGGATTCTTCCGCGCGGCGTTTGCGTTCGGATTCTTCCATGTCCTTTTGATAATGACCCTCCGCGAGATTACCCCGGGCAATGTATACATTCGCCGCGGCTACCATGGTGACAAGATCCGCAGCAGCGGCTTCGCTTTTTGCCTGTTCCCACATTTGCGCCGCGTGATCCACCGAACCTTCGCTGTACCAGGCATTACCGGTGGCGAGGAGAACCCTCGCGCGGGTTTCCGCGTCATCGGTTGAAACGGCGAGCCGCCATGCTTCGGCAAGGAATTGCCGTGCGACATCGGGTTCATGTTTCATGACCGCCTTGTGGGCAAGTTCCATCTGGGCAATGGCGGCGTTACGGTTGGCAAATACTTCCGGCGGCCGCTTGGGCGCCGAGGAGCAGGAAACGACAAGCAGGCTTGCGAGCAGTGCCAGTATAAGACGGGTTTTGCGTATCCGGTTGTTACATATCATGACGTCCCCCTAAAACTCGATGGTTTGTGAATTGGCGGCGGAGGGATCCGTTTTTCCCCGCTCGGGAATACCGCCCCGTATCAACGGGTTATTGCGAAGTCCTTCCATTACGTCCTGGCTTTGCACAATCGCGATCCGTATATCCTCGATCAGCCGGGCAATCTGCGGAAACTGGAATTTGACAATCTCGGATGAGTCTTCAACATTTTTCAGCGTTCCCTCTACCGCGAGCAGGGAATTCTCGATGCTCCGGAACATGGTTCCGTCAGGATCGATCAGTGTCGGTACGAGTCCGGTCGGATCCGAAAGGGCTCTTGAAAGTTCCTCAAGATTTGCCGTCATGGACGATACGTCCGCAAGGATCGAGTCCATTGATTCATACAGTTCTTCGGTAATGCCGGCGGTGTTAACCATGGTATCCGCAAGCGGGCCCTTCCCGCTGCCGTCCAGCGCGCCGTTTACGATGTGCAGCGTATCATTGAGCTTGGTCAGGAACGGATTAACCTGCGCGATAATGTTTGCGACGGTATCGTCCCGGCGAGGAATGGTGACTCGTCCGGTCGCAAGGAAGGCCTGTCCCTCCGGGGAATCCAGACGCGGGATATGACTGCCCTCGGCAAGGGGCGTTTCGCCGATTCCCGGATGAAACAGGAACTGGTTTCCGAGACCGATCGGATTGACGATGAGCTCAACCACCGAGCCCTCCCGGACCCGGTTCGCGTAGGTATCAAAGATGTAGAGGGAAACATCGACTCCGTCAGACTTGTTCAGGAAGATGCTTTTGATTTTACCTATGGTAAAACCCTTGTACTGAATAGGCATCCCCACCGAGAGACCGCTTGCCGTTTCAAAGGTCGTTTGAAAATTATAGTTGCGGGCAAACCAGCGTTGCCGGCTGCCGAGCATGAAGATGGTCAGTACGAGGGCAAGAATGGCCGTGATGGCCAGAATCCCCACAATTTGATCCGCGTACCTGATTTTGAATTTCATAGGGCTATTCCTTTTTGAACCATTTGGGCAAGGGCTTCGTTTTGCGCGATTTCCTTTCCGGAAATTTCCATGGACAGTCTCCCGTCCATGATCATGCATATTCGCTGGGCAAGTTCCTTGATTACCATAAAGTTGTGGCTTACGAACACGATGGTGCTTCCCGCCTGTTGACGTTTCTTGACCGCGTTTATCAGGCGGCGTGCTGACGCGTCATCGAGCGATTCCGTCCATTCGTCCAGGAACAGGAGATCCGGATCGCAAACCAGCGCTCGTGCGAAAGCAATAAGCTTTTGCTCGCCCATGGAAAGCTGGGACGGACGTATATCGAGTTCCCGCCGATATCCCGCTTCCGCGCATACCTCAACAATGCGCGCGGTACGTTGCTTTTCCGTCATGCGGGGGAAGTGTATCTTGAGGGGCAGCTCGAGAATCTGCCGGAGGCTCTGGTTCGCCCAGAGTGCGGAATCCTGGAATACGAAGGCGGTCTTTCGCCGGAAATTCAGATTGCTTTGCCGGTTCATGGTGGAAATCGCCTGTCCGCGGTAATAAGCCTCGCCGCCCGTGGGAACAATCAGTCCGGCTGCGAGCTTGAGGAGTGTACTCTTCCCTCCGCCGGAAGGCCCCACGAAAGCCGCTGTCTGTCCATCCTTGATCGAAAGCTGAACATTCTGAACAATCGTCATGTTCTGGGCCGTGAGGGAAATGTTTTTCAGTTCGATGACCGGTGTTTCCATATGCTTCGCTATACCATGTAAAAGATGGCGGAGATGACCAGGTTTGCGATAATGCACCAGGCAAAAGCGCTTCCTACCGCACGCAGTCCTGCCTGGGGAATTTCTGTGGATGCACGTTCCACCGAAAATCCCTGCACCGTGGCGACTACCGCCAGAATCATCCCGAATACGACGCTCTTGAGGAGCGATACCAGTATGTCGGCAACGGTCAGGTTCTGGAGCAGGTTGTTGAAATAGTCGGTAGCCGGGAGGATACCGAGAATTTGTACAAGAAAAAATGAGCCGACGAGACCGGCAATGGAAAAATAAATGTTCAACAGGAACAGCGAAAGGGTAACTCCGAGAAACCGGGGCACGGCGATATGTTCGATCGGGTCGATGCCGACGGAAATATACGCTTCAATTTCGTGCGAAACAACCATGCCGGCAATTTCCGTCGCGATTGCAGTTGCCGAGCGGGCGATTATGATGAACGCGGTGAGTAGGGGGCCAAGCTCCCGGGTAACGATGGTTATAATGAGCGGGTAGATGAGTTTTTCCTGGGAAAAGCTCGCCAGAATCGGAAGTCCCAGAACATTGACTGCGGTACCGATGCCGATGGCAAGAAGCAGGGAAACACTGAGGGCTTCAACAAAGGTAAACAGGATCTGCATGATCAGTATCTTGTAGGACGCCTGTCCCCGATACACAAAAGGAGGAACTCCCCGCAGGGTTTTTCCGAAGAATCCCACCGTGTACACGGCAGACTGGTAGTTGGTGAGTATCCGCGATCCAATCCTTTTTATCATTGCCTCATTATATCTCATTATGGAAGAAATGCACAAGAAATTGATTCTTTTGGAGATTCTTTATTGCCCGGGACGTACCGTTACTCCGTTGTTTTTTTCAAGCCGAGCGAAAAGGAAATCAGTGTCATGTCGTTGCCACCGCCGCCTTTAAAAGTGGTAGCGAGCTCACCGCCGACCGGACCGCTTCGGGTGTCCCCCCGGGTATCCGCCTGGTACGACCAGGACCCCACGGCGAAAAGATGATATCCGGACGCAATGCGATACTCTGCACGAAGTGCGGGTTCAAGAAAAACCCCTCCGTACATGGTATCCCGAAACACCGTACCGGTAAGTACGTGCATATCATTGCCGTCGGCCTTGATGAGCGGGGAGGCAAGAATGGATGCGGAAACAAGAAACCGGTTTCCCACCGGAACATCGACGGAGAGGGACGCCGCAAGAAGAATACGTGTCCAGTGCCAGGTAATTACCGTTCCAGGAGTTTCGGTCTTGGGGAGGCCGGAATGCCAGGGGTTCCAGAAGTCACCGTTCCAGGTGCCATATTGGAGATACCCGTCCCTGCCGGTCCAGGCCGCGGAAGACAAGCGGAACTCGAGTCCGGGGCTGATGCGGATTTTTCTGTTTGTGCATACTCCTGATAAACCCGTGGTGACCGGGCGGCGGAGCGCGCCGCGGAATTCTAGATACTGCTTCATATCCACCGGATGACGGGAAAAATGCGTTTTTTCGCTTCTTTCCGGGAGGTTCAGGTAATCGGAATCTGTCATGCTTTGCTCCATGAGCAGGGAACCCGCCTCGAGCGAGGCTGAAAGATGAACGCCTCCGCCAAGCGGAAGAGAGCCGCCGAGCGTAACCGTTAGAAGTGAATCAAGCGGCCATACGAGTTCGCTCAAGATTTCGTCGCCCTCGTATACCAGCTCGCGGATTTCCCCCGAGTGAATACCTGATGAAACAAACCAGGACGCTTCTTCGGCGGCGGGACGCAACAAAGGAAGGAGTAAAAATACGTACAATGCCATAATCCGGATACGCATGAGGGCATTTTACCATAAAAGTCTTGCCGACACCCGGGAAATTTCACTACATTATCATCAGACCCTTATTCGGGAATCTGCGAATTTTCATCACAGGAGATAAAAATGGCCACCCATCAGTTTCAAACCGAGGTTAACCAGCTGTTAACCCTGATTATTCATTCCCTGTATTCAAACAAGGAAATCTTTTTGCGGGAGATTGTGTCAAATGCGTCCGACGCGCTCGACAAGCTGAAATATCTGACCCTGTCCGACGAAGCGTACAAGACCGTACGGTTTTCGCCCCGAATTGACATCCTCTTTGACGAAAAAGACAACACCCTGACGGTGCGCGACACCGGTATCGGCATGGACGAGCAGGATATCGTTACCAATCTGGGAACTATTGCCCGTTCGGGAACCAAGGCCTTCCTGGATCAACTCGCCAACGACGCCAAACGGGATTCAAACCTTATCGGCCAGTTCGGTGTCGGGTTCTATTCAGCCTTCATGGTCGCCTCGAAGATTGAAGTGATATCCAAAAAAGCCGGGACAGATACTGTATGGAAATGGGTGTCGGACGGAAAGGGCGCCTATGAACTTGACGGCGTGGACGCGTCGGCTTTTCCGGTTATCGAAGGCGTTGAAGAAGCAAGTCACGGAACCTGCGTGGTCATGCATCTCAATGACGACGACAAGGAATTCGCTTCCCGGTGGAAAATTGAAGACATTGTGAAGCGCTACTCTGATCACATCGCCTTCCCCATCTATCTGCACTATGAAAAGAAAGAATACGATGACAAGGGCAAGGTGAAAAGCGAGGAGCCGGTTTCCGAGCAGATCAACGACGCGAGCGCCATGTGGCAAAAATCCAAGAGCGATCTCAAGGACGAGGACTATGTCTCGTTTTACAAGACGATTTCCCACGATTCCGATGATCCGTTGTTGTACGTGCACACCAAGGCTGAAGGAACCCAGGAGTACACCACGCTCTTTTACGTTCCCTCGAAAGCGCCATTTGACATGTTCCATGCCGACTATAAAAGCGGCGTGAAACTCTTTGTGAAACGCGTGTTTATCACCGACGACGAGAAGGAGCTTCTGCCGGTATATCTCCGCTTTGTCCGGGGTATTATTGACAGCGAGGATCTCCCGCTCAACGTGAGCCGCGAGATTCTGCAGCAAAACCGGATTCTTGCGGGAATCCAGTCGGCATCGGTCAAGAAACTTCTCGGCGAGTTCCGCAAACTCGCGGAATCCGATCCGGTAAAATATGACACCTTCATTACCGAGTTCAACCGGCCGCTGAAGGAAGGTCTGTACAGCGACTACGCGCATCGGGAAGAGCTTGCCGAACTCGTTCGCTTCAAGACTACTTTTGAAGCGGCGGCGGAAAAGGATGAGGACGGTAATGAAAAACCGGCATCCGTCTGGACCAGTTTCGCAGACTATGTAAGCCGCATGAAGACGGATCAGAAGGCCATCTACTACATTACCGGCGGCGACGAAAAGACCCTCCGCCAGTCGCCACATCTTGAAGCGTATCGCGCCAAGGGTTTTGAAGTGCTCATCATGAGCGACGAGATTGACGATATCGTGATTCCCTCGCTTGGAAAGTACAAGGATTGGGACCTCAAGGCGGTAAACCGTGCCGGTTCCGATGATGAGCTCGCGAATGAAGAAGAAAAGAAAGCCGCGAAGGAAAAGGAAAAAGACAGCAAGCCGGTCGTTGAGAAAATCAAGAAAGCGCTCGGGGAGCGGGTTAAAGACGTTCGCGTTTCCCGCCGGCTCGCCGATTCCCCGTCCTGTATCGTGGTGGACGAAAATGACCCGAGCCTCCAGATGGAACGCATGATGAAAGCCATGGGCCAGGCCGGACTCGCCGAGGTAAAACCGATTCTGGAAATAAATCCCGATCACGCGCTGGTAACCAAGCTTCGAGATACTGATGACGAAGGCTATATCGACGATGTATCGTCGGTGCTCCTCGACCAGGCTCTGCTTGTTGAGGGCTCGGATATCAAGGATCCCGCAGACTTTGTGAAAAAGCTGAACCGGCTGTTGAGCAAGTAACAGGTCGGGACAGCGGTGGCGCTGTCACCGAGGCAGAGGAAAAAAAAGGCCGGTTCAATGTGAACCGGCCTTTTTCATTATTCTTCAGAAGAAAGTTTCGATTTTCGCCTGGACGACGAGAAGCCGAGCCGGGCCGCGACCACGAGCGTTGTGAGTACACCGGCCGCGATCGCTTCCGGAATTCCGTTGGCCACGAATATCGCGCCGAGTACCGCCCAGAGGGTAACGCCCTCGGCACCGCCGGTGAGGACCCCCGAGCCGTTCGTGAGCACGAGCATGCCGAGGACGAGCGCGGTGTGGATAATCGTTCCGGTTACTGACGCGATAATGACCGCCGGGATTTTTTTCCATCGGGAAACGAGATAATACACACCCCAGGTAATCACCGGGAAAAGAATCCGGGGCAGTACCGAAACGAGCGGATTCCGGAACAGGGTGTCAAACCCGGCCGGTGTCTGGTTTGCCTGGAAGAGGCTGAAGATACCGAATATCGCGCCGATTCCGGCTCCAACGAAGGATCCCTCAAGGATGGCTCCGATGATCGCAGGAATGTGCATGATGGTTATGGAAACTCCGGATACCCAGGGAATGAGACCGAGACGGGTTATCCCGAGAAATATGGTGAGCGATCCAAGCGCGGCGGTGATAACCAGTTTTCGAATCACAGAAGATTTTTTGTTGTCCATGAGACGCTCCTTACGGCAAGATAAAAATTATGATGACACTTTGCCCGTATAGTGTCAATATAAAAATTATGATGACACTTTGCCCGTATAGTGTCAATATAAACTGATTTGTGAATGATCCGCTATTGTTCAGGGCGTTTGAATTTCAGTATACTTGTGGGGTAAAGGAGCTCTATACATGGTTAAAGTAGCAACAATTGCCGGTTCCGATGCATCCGGCGGCGCCGGACTGGAAGCCGACCTCAAGACATTTGAAGAATACGGTGTATACGGCATGGCGGCAGTCACCCTCATCGCGACGATGGATCCCGATAACGAGTGGTCTCACGGGGTTTATCCCCTTGATGAATCGGTCCTCCGTGCCCAGCTGCACACCATTTTCCACGGAGTTGGCGTAGACGCTGCGAAAACCGGTATGCTCGGTTCAGAACAGGCGGTTCTGCTTGCTGAAACCTTTATCCGAGAAGCAAAACTCGATCGCTACGTGCTTGACCCCGTCATGGTTTGCAAGGGTGCGAGCGAAGCCCTGCATCCCGAATTGAACCGGCTTGTGGAAGAAAAACTGCTGCCGCTCGCTCTCGTGGTTACGCCGAATCTTTTTGAGGCGGGACAACTTGCCGGGGTGGAAACTCCGACGAACCTGGAAGACATGAAAAAGGCCGCCAAAATAATCCATAAGAAGGGCGCGCGGAATGTATTCATAAAGGGCGGCTCCCGCTTGAGCGGACAGACCACCGCTGTGGACATTTTTTTCGACGGTAAAAATTTCAACCAGGTGGAAAGCGCCCTCATCGATACCAAGTGGGTTCACGGCGCCGGCTGCACCCTTTCCGCCGCGGTAACCGCCGCGCTTGCGCTGGGTCTTGACCCCTATGAAGCGGTGAGCCGGGCGAAAAAATTCGTAACCTACAATCTCCGCGGCAGCTTCCCGCTCAACCGCTGGGTCGGTCCCGGTAATCCCTCCGGATGGCGGAAAGGCTTTAATTGATGATGGCCTTGTTCGCCGGAATCCGCTGATGTCCGTCAGTATTACGGGACTCTCCTATACCTATCCCGGCTCTGATTCTCCTGCGCTCCGGAGTATAACCTGTTCGATTGGAACCGGCGAATATCTTGCGGTACTTGGCGCTAACGGATCGGGGAAGAGCACGCTTGCCCGCTGCATCACCGGCCTGCTCGTGCCCGATGCCGGAACGGTCACTATTGACGACGAGGGAGGTGTTCCCACCGCGCTCGTCTTCCAGTCACCCGGCGACCAGATCGTGGCGGAAACGGTAGAACTCGATACCGCCTTCGGGCTGGAGAACCTCGCCGTTCCCCGCGACGTTATGAAGGAACGGGTACCGCGGGCTCTTGATGCCTTTCGCCTCGCGTCCCGCGCGGGTGAGGCCAGCGCCCTGCTTTCGACCGGGAACAAGCAGCTGCTCGCGCTTGCCGGTGTGCATGTGCTCGAAAGCGCGGTTCTCGTTCTCGACGAGCCGACGTCCATGCTCAGCCCGGTGGTCCGCGCCGAATTGCTTGACTATCTCGATACCCGCCACCAATCCGGCGGAACCATCATTCATATTACCCATGACCGGGATGAAGCGGCCCGGGCCGGCCGTGTGCTGGTCATGGAGGACGGCGCGGTTGTCTTTGACGGAACGCCGCGCGAACTTCATACCGTGAGCGGTGCGGATCAGGAACGCTGGGGAATATCTGCCCGGTTCCCGGAAAAGCCCGTGTCCCGGACTGTGGAGGATATCATTCTCGAATGCCGCGATCTTTGCGAAGGACCGCTGGAAAATTTTTCCGCCCGGTTCCCCCGGGGGAGCGTAACCGCAATTACCGGCGAATCCGGCTCGGGCAAATCAACGCTTCTTGAAATTCTTGCCGGATTGCGCGTTCCGGACAGCGGAACCGTGACCCGAGCGGCCGACGCGGGATCCGCCCTCGCGGTTCAGGAAAGCGAGGCCAGCCTCTTTGCCGAGTTCGTGGCCGACGATGTAGCGTACGGCCCGCGAAACGCGGGGCTTTCCGGAAAGACGCTCGTTGAACGAGTTTCCTCCGCGATGGACGCCGCGTCGCTGCCCTTCGCCGAGTTCAAGGACCGGCAGACCTTTTCACTTTCCGGCGGTGAGCGGCGAAAGGCCGCCCTTGCCGGCATCATCGCACTTGATACCCCGGTTATCTTGCTGGACGAACCCTCGTCGGCCCTCGATGTCCGGAGCCGGGCCCAGCTTCTGGAGCTGATTGTATCGCTCGCGTCCCGGGGAAAGACCGTCATTTTTTCTACCAATCGGGAAGAAGAATGCCGTCTGGCCGATCAGGTTATTACCCTGCAGGTTCCGGATTCGTACCGGGTACGACCAGCCGTCAAAAAGAAGCTGGACAAGGACCAGCAAACCATAGAGCGGCTTCGACAGGGAGAAACGGGGAGTTATGAAAAGGGCACATCGGTCTATCACGGCCTGTCGCCCGCGGGTAAATACCTGTGCACCATCTCGGCTATTACTGCCGCTCTTGCCGCCGAAACCCTTCCGGTTATGCTTGCCGTGCTGGCTCTCGAACTGATAACGGTTCTGTGTTCCCGTTATCCGCTTGTGCGGCTTGGCCGGGGATTGCTGAAAATTCTTCCCTGGATTGCGCTTATTGCAGTGATGCAGTATGCGGTATTCCGGGGACAGAGCGTTAATCCGGTTTTTTTGTTGCGGTTCATTGCCTTGTTCATACCGCTTTCCGTGTTTGTGTTCATAACGAGTCATACTGAAATCATGTACGGCGTTGAGGATCTACTCAAACCCCTCAACGTGCTTCGGGTACCGGTGCGGGATCTTTCCTTGCTTACCGGTATCGTGTTTCGTTTTATTCCGCTCCTCTATACCGAGGCGGGCAGGATTGCCCGGGCGCGAATTATCCGCAAAGCCGGCCGGAGCGAAAACCGGGGCCGGTTTCACGGACTCAGGTCCATGGCCAGCCTTTTTGTTCCTCTGGTAATCCGCACCCTGGCCCGTGCAGAACACCTTGCCGAAGCGGTAACCGCGCGCTATTACGGCAGCGGAAACCACACACGCTATTTTTACTGGACATCCGGATTGCGCCAGCATGTTCTTGTTGCGTTTTCCCTGCTGCTTGCGGCCGGAATCGTCTTCTTGTCGATCATTTCCCGGCGGGGTAGTGTATGAGTGCGCCCTCCGGGGATACTGCCATGAATCCCGCACCGATCGATTACTGTTCCCGCTGCGGAAAGCCGGGTATCGCGTATCACGACGGAAAATACTGGGCATGTCCCGCCTGCGGGTTTGTCTATTATCATAATGTCGCCGCTTCCGCGAGTGTCATCATTGAGCATGACGGATTCGTTGTCATGCTCAGGCGGAACCGGGATCCGGCAAAGGGATTGCTCGCGCTTCCCGGCGGGTTTGTGGATCCGGACGAGCGGGCGGAAGACGCTGCCGTGCGGGAGTGTCGTGAAGAAACGGGGCTGGCAGTTACTGCTACCAAATTTGTTGGAAGTTGGCCAAATACTTACACCTACCGGGACGTGTGGTATAAAACCTGCGATTTGTATTTCAGCGCGGTTTTTTCCGGGGATCTGTCCGTATTTACGGCGGAGGCGGGGGAGGTTTCGTCGCTGGAACTTGTGGCTCCGGCAGATTTTGAAACCGCCCCCATCGCCTTTGAATCCGCCCGCCGGGCACTCATCGCCTGGCGGGACGGACAATAATTTTTCTTATATGACGAAGTAGGCGAGACCCTCGCGGGTGTATTTCGCCTGCAGTTCCTTGACGGGTCCGGTTATTTTTGGCTCTACGTCATCGTCACAATAGATGATCATGATCTCGTTGGTTTCCGGCCAGACCGGACTTCCCATCTTCGGCGTTGAGTATCCCTTTCCCCAAACTTCGGGGATGATTGTGTAGAACTGGGCTTCCGGGACCTTTGACAGGGCGGACAGTATGTCTTCCTCAAGCGCCTGGCTGAATATTATTTCGATCCTTTTCACAGAATTCCACTCCTTTTACTTTCAATACGCGCGAGCTTTTCGGTAATCCTGAGCTCTTTCTTGATGTCCCGTTTTTCCCGTATACGGTTGAAACCATAGTACAGTACCGGCATGAGGAAGAGGGTCATGAGCGTTCCGAAGGAAAGTCCGCCCAATACCGTTTGTCCTATGGGTTGAACCATTTCGGATCCTTCGCCGGGGAAGAATGCCATCGGGGTCAGCCCGAGGACGGTAGTAAGCGTAGTCATGAGAATGGGCCGGAGGCGGCTTCTGGCTGCTTCCGCACACGCGTCCTTGAGGGCCATTCCGCGTTTCCTCAAAAGGTTGGTGTAGTCAACAAGAACGATACCGTTGTTGACTATGATACCGACAAGGATGAGCATACCGACCGCGGTCATGACATTGAGTTTTTGCCCCATGATGCCGTAGAGGATTACAATTCCGATAACGGTGAGCGGCATGGTAAAGAGCACGATGAACGGATCAAGGAAGGACTCGAACTGACTTGCCATGACGGCGAATACCAGAATGATGGCCATAAAAATGATGATGACGAACTGCCGGATAGCCTTCATGAGATCTTCATAGTCTCCGCCGTATTCGATCCGGACAGCGGGATCCTTCGGGATTTCTTCCTGGATGAGTTTTTCAACGGCTTTCTGAACGACGTTGATGGATGCCCCGGTTGTGGTTCCCGCGCTGACCGTGATGATGCGGCTCTGGTTTTCCCGGGTGATAGATATGGGTGAAGTGCCTTCCGCATAGCGCGCGAAACTTGAAACCGGGATTTTTTCACCCTGGGCATTGGTAACAAAGATTTGTTCAAGGTCGCCGAGTTTGGTGCGATCGATTTCATCGAGCTTGACCACTATGTCAATCTCTTCGCCCTCTTCACGGTACTTTGTTGCCGTAGTTCCCGCGATATTCGCGCGGATTTCCTGCCCGACGGATGCGATGTTGAGACCAAGATTATAGAGGCGTTCGCGGTCTATCACGATATCAACCTGGGGAAGCCCGTCCTGCAGACTGATGCTTGGCTCGGTTACGTGCTCCTTCGCTTTTTCGGCAAGGAGATCGCGGATCGCTATCGCCATTGTGCGGGCCTTGTCCAGGTCTTCGGACTTAACCTTTACCTGTACCGCTTTACTGCCGCCACCGACACCACCTCCCCGACCGGCGGTGATATTGAAGGTCGCTCCGGGGAATTCTCCGAAGTGGGAACGGAGTTTTTCCTTGATTTGCTCTTCATTGTCTATCTGTTTCGACAATTCGGGGAGGTCAATGGTAAGTTGCCCTTTGTAGGAACTTTCACCTCCAAAGCCCCATCCGTCGCTGGCGCCGGCAAGGAGTGAAATGCTTTTGTAACCCTTTACCTCGCGGACTACGAATTGTTCAAACTGCTTGAGAACCGCTTCTGTTGTTTCAAGTTTTGTTCCCACCGGCAGCGTAACATCAAGCTGAATTCTGTCGGAAGCCGATTCGGGCATGTACACAAATCCGAGAACCGGAATGAGTGCAATACTCAGGACGAACAAACCGACAATGGTACCGATCGTTATGAGCTTGTGACGGAGAACCCAACGAATCGACTTGAAGTAGCTATCATCCAGGCGGGTAAAGAAGTTTCCGAGCCGGAGATCCAATTTCCCGAAAAACCCGGTGTAGGTGCGACGGTTTTTACCGCCAATCTTGAAGTACTTGCTGGTAAGAACGGGTACGAGAACAATGGCCACTATAAGCGAACATAATAAGGAGATGACGACGGTGAACGCGAGCCCCTGGAAGATTTCACCGATAACTTCAAGTTCCTTCCGGTACATGATGAGCGGAAGAAATACGCAGATGGTGGTCAGGGTAGACGCCGATATGGCGAGGACCATTTCCTGTGAGCCGAGAATGGCCGCCGGTTTCGGTTTTGCGCCCTTTTCCCGATACGAGTAAATGTTTTCGAGGATAACAATCGAGTTGTCCACGAGCATACCGACACCGAGTGCGAGTCCTGCAAGGGTCATGATGTTGAGCGTCATACCCGAGAAGTACATGATGCCGAGCGTAATGATCAGCGATATGGGAATGGTGAGACCGATGATGATAGTACTGCGCAAACTTCTCAGGAAGATGAACAAAATGATGATTGCAAATATTGCTCCCTGAATGGCGCTGGACGCAACGTTGTCTACCGAACGCTGAATGATGTCGGTAGTATTTCCTGTCTCGGTAATGGTGACATCTGATGGTGCATCAATGATTATCTCCGCCATTCGTTTTTGAACCGCACGCGCCGTTTTTACCGAATTGGTGCCGCTCTGTTTTTGAATGGCCATGCGTACACATGGTTCACCGTCAAAGTAGTACATGGACGTTTGATCCTTGTACCCGTCGTACACATTGGCGATATCTCTGAGACGAACGGTGGTAACGGACGGCATGGGGCCGCCCCGCTGTGCATCATCCACCGAGCCGCGTTGCTTGTAGGTGATTACGGTATTGCGGATGTCTTCAAGATTCTTGTATTCACCCACCGTGCTGATTGCGTAGTTCAGATCCGCCTCGGTGATGGTTCCACCGGCGATCTGAATGTTCTGCGCAGCAAGCATCTGACTAACCTGTGTGACGGTAAGATTATACGCCTGCAAACGGTCCCGGGGTATCTCGATGACAATGGCGCGCTCCCGACCGCCAATTACATATGCGGTAGCTACACCGTCAATTTGTTCAAGCCGGGGGACGAGATCGTCCGCGTATTGGTACAGCTCTTCCGGTGTGCGGTTGCCGCTTATTGCGTAGAACATGATCGGGATCATTGTCGGATCCATCTTGAAAATCATGGGCGTTTCCGCGTCGTCCGGGAGCGTTCCCTTTACATAGTCGAGTTTTGCCCGGATGTCGTTCATGGATTCATCAAGATTGCTGCCAAACGTGAGCTGGATATAGACCATGCTCGAATTGCTCGACGATTGGGATCCCAGATATTCGATGCCTGAAACACCCGAGAGGGCACTCTCAACGGGACGGGTTACACGACGCTCAACTTCTTCCGGTCCCGCGCCCGGATACACCGTGCTAATGGCGACGTAGGGAAGTTCAATATCGGGCAGAAGATCAAGCGGAAGATCCATTGTCGCGTACATGCCGAGTGCGGCAAGAACGGTGAAAAGGATCAATATGGTTGTCGGCCGGTTTACGGCTGTTTTTGATAAACTCATTGAATGGACTCCTGTTCAGGAAGCGGCTGCATGCGCGAGACTATATTTATGAGAGACCCTTCTTCAAGAAGAGTTTGACCGCGGACAACAACTTCGGCATCCGGAGAAAGCCCGGAAAGAACTTCCGCCTTTTCGTCGACACGAATTCCAACGGATACCAGTTGTTTTCGTACGGCAGGCTTTTCTCCCGGTACAACCATGAAGACGAAATTCTCGCCGAACCGGTTCACGATAGCCGTTTCGGGAATCTTGACGACATTGGACCGGATGTCCGTTATCAGCTTGACCCGGGCAAACATTCCCGCCTTGATGCGGGGATCTTTTGCTATAAAACTCAGCTTGACTCCCATTGTTCTGGATGCCTGATCCAGAACGGGGCTTACCTCGGATACTTCTGCAAGAAAAGTTTCCCCCGGATACGCGTCAAACTTGAGATACGCCTTCTGATCCAGCTTGACTTTGGATACGAACCGTTCAGGAACATTCATGATGACTTCGAGGGTTTCCATCTTGCTTACCTTTGCGATGGAAAGCTGTTGGGCAACCATGGATCCCGGAACCACATTAACCGCAGTGATCGTTCCCGAAATGGGCGATTTGACCGGGCTGTACTCATAATTCATTCCGGGACGGGAAGGATCGACATACGCGATTACCTGGTCCTTCTTGACTGTGTCGCCCACAGAAACCAATACCTGCGCTATTTTCCCCGCGGCGTCGGGGAGAATGTCGAGATTGCTTTTCGCAACGACATCTCCACCGAACTCCAGATAGTCGTTCAGTTCGCCCCGGGTGGCGGTTACGGTGGTAACTGCAAAAACAACAGCCTCGGCCTCTTCCGCCGCTGACGCATCCTTGTCAGATTTATCTTTGCTGCAGGAAAGCATGGTAATTGAAAGAACGGCAAGAATACTCATTATGCCGTATCGTCTGAATCTGCTCTTATTCATACATTTCTCCTTATGTGTCCACTACCTATTGTAATGTGATGTTCAGCGCTTTTTCGAGATCGAGAAGAGCCGAAAGATAATTAAACTTTTCCAAAAGAACACCGACGCGTGCTTCAACGAGCATGTTTTCTGCATCCTTCAAGTCAAGATACTCCTTGATTCCTGCGCGGTAGGCCTGCTCTGTCAACGTGAAGGCTTTTTCCGCCATTGAGACATTAAGTTCCATCGCCGTGATGGCCGCACGGGACTTGTCGAGTTTTTTGACCAGATCCCGAACCTCGATCTCCGCGTTGTCGGCGAGCTGATTGAATGCGAGATTAAGCTTCTCAATCTGGTCGCGAGTATCAGCTGCTTTGACGCCGCTTGAGGAGAAGGGAAACATTTCCATGATGTTGAACAGTACCGTTACACTGAATGCGCCACTGCTGTCTGTCCAATTCCCCGTATCCGTCCAGGAATCTTCGATTGACGAAAGACGCGGTGAATAGGTCTGACTCAGGGCAATGCTCGGAGTAAACCGCTGAATCTGGGTCGCACGCAGACTCGTTTCGAGCATCAACCGGTTTTGTTCCAAAAGGGCGAGATCAAACCGGTTGCCCAGGTACTGTTCGACAAGCTCGTCCGCATCGAATGACTGTGTTTCAGGATTGATGCTTCCTTCCAGTACAATCTCTGATCCCGGGGGAAGACCGATGAGAAACCCGAACAGATTCTTGTTTTGGTCAAGCTGAAGAACCGTTTCCATGATTGCCGGTTTTTGAGTTTCCACCGCAAGCTGCATTTGCAGATACGATAACTCCGGTACCAGACCGTTTTGATAGTTGATGCGGGTTTGCTCGAGACGTTCCTCGCTTGTAGCCAGTTTATCCCGGGCTACCGCCAAGCTGCCTTCCTGCAGGAGCAGACCATAAAAAGCCTTGCGGACATTGATCTCGGTCTCCTGACGAGCCTGTTCGTAGGTCAGGACTCCCGCCTCGTAATTCTGACGGGTGGCGCGAAAACCTTCGACCAGAGCAAGGTTGAGATTGAGACTGATATTCAAACCGGCAATCGCGTTCCAATGATCCGATTCCGTGATTTCTGGAGACTGGTACATCGGATTCAGCATACGGATCAGATCTTCATACGGATTGCTGACATTATTACTCCGGGCAAGAGTACCTGTCGCCTGAACCGAAGGGACAAAAACATTCCACGCGTAGTCCCGTGCCCGCTTTTTCATTCGTACATCAATTGCCGTGGAAGCGAGCTGAATATTGTTCTGCATTGCCAGCTCGACCGCACGCTCAACCGTAACCACTTCAATTACCGGGGTGTCCGTCGGAAGCGGAGATTCATCGGCTTGTACAATAAAACTGATGAACAGAAAGAAAAAAAGAACCGTCCACAGCTTTTTGGGGAAAATCATAAGAGCTCCTTGTCACCAAACAAAATTAGTTTATACATGCTACGGATACTTTTCAAAATATCCTCTTTGCTTTTACCACTTTCATGTTCCCTGATTGTGCACCCGCTGCTGAGAATCATTGCCCATTTAACAATGCTTAATGCTTCCAGGGCTTCGTTGGAAGTTCGTGATTTGATACGGCTGAAATCGAAGGTGTCACGCAGCGCGTTATGATGCACATCCGGATGACTTACCTCATGATGATGAGTGACCATCTCGTAACGGATCCAGTTGAACACCGGAATGATCCCGGGTTTATTCAATAAATACTGGGTATGAGCGATCATGGCCAGATACAACTGTTCCTCGGTCGTCTTGCCCCATTTGACATGCTCCGACAACACTGACAGGAACACGTCAGACTCATGGGCAACCAACTCGGAAAGCATGGCCTGCTTGTTGTCAAAATAGAAATACAGACTGCTTTTGGCGGTCCCCATCTCCTCCGCTATTTTCTCGATAGTTACGGTACCGATACCCTGCGCCTGAATTGCCCGCGAAATCGCTTCGAATAATTTGACGTTTTCGCCTGTCTCCGATTGAAGCGGAATCTTATCAAGTTCATCAAGCCGAACTTCCGGCGGAAACGCAAGTTCCGGGAAGCCCTCTGCATTCCGCCGGAGCAACTCATCCTGGAACTCCCTGATCATCGGAGAATCATAACCGGCAAGAAGAATCGTAATCGCGTTCTTCTGAATGGCCAGTGTCTTCCGCTGGAGAACTTCCGGGGATTCCTGACGCAACCGTGAGAAAAAGTCCCCGATTTGCCGGGAATTCTCAATGAGATACGCGAGAACCCGCTCATGAAAAGATTCCACAGTAATCAGATTTCGCGCAAAAAACATGAAATAATCCGGGTGGGCACGCAAATCCCGTACCATGGCCGTACGGATACTTTCCGTGTTCTCCCGGGCGGACTCGATTGAACTGAGCAAGAGCTCAAGTACACGAGATTCCATGGCTTGCTCCAAATCCGCGCGACTGGTGTAATGACGATACAACGCCGGTTTTGAGACACCCACTTCCCACGCAACATCGCGCATACTCCAGGAAACATTCCGTCGTGCGATTGAAAAAGCGGCATCAAGAATCTGTTCCCGGCGTGAAATTGACGTGCCCGGGGAGTTTTTTGCCATGATTTACCTCAATTACTACAACACATGAGTTGCGTAAATTGTTACCGAATGTTCGGTAACATTACCGTACGGAATTTTTACTTTCGAGTCAAGCAGAAAAGCAATCTTCCTGAAAAAAAAGCACTGTGATACACTGACTCCCCAGGAGAAAACATGAAAAATAAACAGTTGCGCGAACTTGCCGTTTGCGGATTTGAAGCAGTACGTGCCCTTGCAGAACAACATCCTGAAAAAATACAACGCCTTTTTTTCACCCATGATCGGTCAAAATATTTTGGTCCTGTTTGCCGTACATTGGCCTCAGAAAGAAAAGTGTACCGGACCGTTGAATCTGAAAAGGAACTGGAAAAATTGTGCGGCAGCGTGCACCATCAGGGCGTTGTCGCCATGATTCCCGAACCGGAAATACCGTCATTGACCGGACAAGCCTTGCAGGAACTTGGCACGAAAAAAATGGTACTGCTGCTGGATCGTGTCGGAAATGCAAACAATCTGGGAGCAATAATCAGAAGTGCCGCATTTTTTGGAGCTGACACAATAATTCTCAGCGAAGAAGATGATCAGGCGCAAGTATCGACCAGCATGTATCGCGTCGCACAAGGTGGTATGGAATTTGTCTCATTGTGGCGAGTCCCTTCTTCTTGCTGGATTCTCGACAAACTTCCCCCCAATGTAAAGAGCGTTGGAGCGGATCACCGTTCTTCCAATGAAGTACATGAATTGGACAGGCTGATACCGAACGGAGCTACGCCGCTCATAGTTCTTGGTAATGAGGAAACAGGTCTTTCTCCGGAAACGAAAAAAGCGTGTAATTGTCTGGTGAAGATTTCCGGGACAGGGGCTATTGAGAGTCTTAATGTAGCACAAGCTGCGGGGATACTCATCTATACTGCTATCAAAATTGTTGAAACCAAAATCAGATAAATAGCGATCAAACTACAAGATGCCGGGCGACCCAACCGTTGCCCGGCTGACCCTTCTCGGGTACCACACCCGTCCGGAAACACACAACCGGCGGGTTTTTCTTTCTTCTCAGCCAGATTTCTTCCATCCACTCAGCCTGCTGCACCTGATGAGTCCACACATGCCGCTTCGTGTATAACCGTTGGAATGCGCTTCGGGCCTCTTTCGCTGCAAGAAGCCCGACTATGTCCGCATGCGTCTTCGTTTCCGCCCGCGCCACCCGGTTGTCAATCCGGTAGGGCTTGCGGAAGGTGTGGTACCCGAGGGTTATCACCATCCGCGCCATCGTCATCCCAACTTCCCGATCTCCCCGGACCGTCTCCCGACAATGCGCCGCCGAGTTTTTCCGGATCTCCCGGTCAAGGTAGTTCACTGGAAACAGGGGATTCTTTCTCGTTCGGGGAAGCCGGGAACTCACCGTCCGGTGTTCGACGAGACGA
>MWCL01000014.1 GCA_002070025.1 Spirochaetes bacterium ADurb.Bin215 | reverse complement strand
GAACGGTGGGCGTCGGAAGAAAAGGTAACCGGAACTCCGCGGCGGTACAGCATGGAGAGCAGGGGATCCGAGGGATAAATCCCGTCAAGCGCTTTCCGGGCCATGCCGCCTGTATTCAGCTCGACAATCTTGCCGGAACGGGCAATGGTTTTAACGGTTTCCATCAATTCACGGCGGTACCAGGGATCGGATTCATCAAAGAAATGAAGTACTCCGTTCCGTTTTCGTACCAGATCCAGGTGCCCGATAATGTCAAAGTCACAACTTGCAACCATTTCACGGACGGTGTGCCAGTATTTCTGGACCGCTCGTTTCCCGTTGTTCGCGAAGACGTCGGCAAGTCCTTCCGCCACTTCTTCCGCGGGTCCGTCTACTGACCAGACACCGCTGTTTTTTTTATCCCCGGCAAGCAGGTGTACCGAACCGATCAGATAGTCCGGTTCAAAACGGGAATATATTGACGAGTCCGGTGCTGTTATTCCGGGAATGTAGTCAGCTTCAAATCCGTACCGGATCCGGATTGTCTGTGCGTATTTCACTGCCAGAGCACGGATGGCATCCCGGTATTCGGTGTAGCGGGTTGGATCGAGATGCCATTTTGTGGCAAACGGCCAGGCTCCGTGAGCGCTGAATCCAATTTCATCCATGTGTTCCCGGATTGCGGCTTCAACCATGTCCGCCGCAGAGTCGGTTCCGTCACAAAACAGGGTGTGGGTGTGGTAGTTGCATTTTTTCATAGGGTATAGCCTTCCTGTAACAAGCGTTGTTTCAGCAATCTGAATTCATCCCGGAGCCTGACAACCGCATTGTTTCCGGCATCGGTCTGTACCGGTTCTCCGGTGTAGTGCATTTCAATTTCTTCGGCGATATCCGCCAAACGGTTAGCCGTAATGGATCGAGAACTTCCCTTTATGAGATGGGCTGTTGCTTCGACTGCCGCCCGGTCCCCTTCTGCAAACACTTTTTCAAGTATGGTGATGTGTTCTTCTGTCTGGGCAACGTATTCATGTACAAGAGACGCCATCGCTTCGGTGTCTCCCATGAGTATGTCAAAAAACAGCGTGGGGTTGAATACTGACGGGGCATCATCGGAGGCCTCCGGTTGTCCGGATTTCTCTCTCCGGCGGAACTGTTCAACGAGTTCAAGGACGTCACTCCGGCGGTAGGGCTTGGGAAGTACTTCATTCATGCCGCAAGCAAGGCACTTTTCCCGTTCATCATCCTGCGCGCTTGCGGTACAGGCTATAATGGGCATGGTGTAGCCGTTTTCCCGTATCCATTGAGCGGTTTCGTATCCGTTCTTGCGGGGCATCTGTATATCCATGAAAACAAGATCTATCTCTTGACCAGGGAATTTCTCGACGGCTTCCTGGCCGTCTGCGGCCTGAATAACCCGTGCTCCCGCTTTTTCGAGAAAAATGACGAGAAGCCGTCGGTTTACCGGATGATCTTCCGCGACGAGAATGGTCAGTCCTTCCGCCGCATTATCCGCAACAGGAACAGGCTCTTCCGGTTTTTGCACGGTGGGTGCGGAAGTCATATCGTCATCGTCATCCTCTGCTTCGAGTTCTTCTACAACCTCTATGTCAATGGAGCGTTGGGAATGTTCCCGGAGCAAGTCGTACAACAAGCGCCGTTTGACCGGTTTGTACAAGTAGCCGTTGAACCAGTCGAGGAGTTTCATTTTCGCTTCTGCGCCGAGCATGCCTTCCGGGACCATGAGATACAGTTGCGCTTGATTGATTTTTGGATCCCGGGTAATTTCCGCTGCCAGACGCCATCCGTCCATATCGGGCATGACCAAGTCTATGAGTACGATATTGAATGGCGCCCGCGCCTGAACGGAGGAGTGCATGAGGGATAGGGCCCGTTCGCCCGATTCTGCGCGTGAGACCTGATAGTATCCCTGTGCGGCAAGCATACCGGTAAGAATTGTCAGGGTTGAGGGATTGTCATCGACAAGCAGAAACCGGGTTTGCCCTGAAAGCGGGAGTTTCCGGGGCGTCGGCTGGGTTGCCGCGGTTATGAGGGGTATTTCAAACCAGAATCGGCTTCCTCGTGGTTCGTTCGGCATCACACCGATTTTTCCCCCCATGAGCGTAACGATATTGCGTGATATGGAGAGCCCCAGCCCGGTTCCGCCGTACTTCCGGGTTGTGGAGGCGTCCGCCTGGTAAAAGTCGGTAAAAAGACGTTTCCGGACCGGCTCGGAAATACCGATTCCGGTGTCGGTTACTTCTACATAGAGTATCTGATCCTGCTGTTCGCTTACGGAAAGCTCGGGATCGCCGGTACCGGGGAAGGCCCGAACAAGAATTTCTCCTGTTTCCGTGAACTTGACCGCATTCTTTACCAGGTTGAGCAGAACCTGCTGGAGACGGTTCGGATCTCCCACGATTGCTGCGGGAATGTCGGTGCTGATATCGATGTTGACTTCGAGACTTTTCTTGTGTGCTTCCATCGCAACCAGATCCACCGTTCCCTCAATAACCTCAACCGGGTCAAAATCGATGGCTTCAATCTTGAGTTTTCCGGCCTCTACTTTGGTTATGTCCAGGATATCGTTAATCAGGGTTAGAAGGACGTCGGCGCTGAACCGTACCTGGCGGGCGTACTCGGTTTGTTCTTCATCAAGCCGGGTTTCTGCCAACAATTCGGACATACCGATGATGGTCTGGATCGGGGTGCGGATTTCGTGACTGATATTTGCCAGAAACTGACTTCGGTTCAGGCTTGCTTTTTCAGCATTTTCCTTCGCTTCAATGAGGTGTGTTTCTTTGATTATCTGGGGCGTTATGTCGTCTATGAGGGCAAAAAACCGGTTTTCTTCCTGGCGGTGTACGTTGAGGCGGTACCAGGACAGGGTATCGGTATCCTTTTGTCGGGTAAAGTCGCAGGAAAAAAAAAGCCCGTGTCCCACAAGAAAGGTGTCGAAACGCTCGATTTCACCCGGAGTGGACTGTTCCAGTACTATTTCGCGTATGGAGGGAAGCGTCCCTTTCCCTGCGGGGTTTTTCCCGGAAATGGACAGCAGTGTTTCCGCGTATGCATTCCATTCTACCGGGACACCGTCTCCGTCGAGTATGAGGTAGGGAATCCGCGATGTTTTCAGATAGTCGTTTGCCGTTTTAGCCATACTAGAGTGCTGCCTTCAATACATCGATCGCTTTTTTCAGAATCATATGCGGTTCAAGCGGTTTGATAAGATAACTCTTTACTCCGGAGGACAGCGCTTTCAATACCGCTTCCCGTTTGCTTACTGCTGAAAGAACAATTACCGGGGAAAGTATGTTCTGTTCCCGGAGTTTCTGGAGCACCTGAAAACCGTTCAATTCCGGCATGATGAGGTCCAGGAAGACGAGACTGTAGCGTGATGCCTTTCCGCTTGCGAGAAATGCGACTCCGGATTCAAACAGGTCAACTTTAGCGTTGATGGACTGGAACGTTTTATCGAGAATGGTCCGGATGACCACATCATCATCCACAACTGCAATACGAATGTCCTTTGCCGCGGTACGAAGCGTTTCAAGTTCACTCTTGAAGCGCATTTCGAAGTTGGCAATGCCGGGGGTATCCTTGCCTGCAGAAAGCAGCCGTTCGGATATGACCGTTGTAAGTTCCTCGCCGTTTGAGGGTTCACGGATCAGGGATTCAACCGCTTTTGTCAGGTTGTCCACTACGTCTATCTCGCGGTACTCCTTGTTTCCGGAAATGAAATCCCGGGCAAAGCTGTCCAGGGTAAGCACCCGTATGTTCCGGTTGCGGATGCGGTGATCCGACAGAATGTTGTTCAGGAGCAGCTCGAGGTTGGTTCCGTCCGCGAATGAAAGAGAAAGATCGCTGAGCATGACGAGAATTTTGGGAGAAGCAAGATCGTACAATTCTATCAGTTCCCGGATGCGATATTTTAGAAGATCGATTTTTTCGCGGTTAAGACCCTGCGCGATTTCGATAAAAATAATGCCTTCATTAACTCGGGCCTCCAGGATACAGGGGGTCAGGTCAATAGTAAAATCAATGCCGAGATAACCGCTCACTGCGGAAAAAAGCTGATCGATTTTTACCGGTTTCGGGATAATTTTTCGTACTCCGAGGCTGGCGAGCCGGTTGAGAACTGCTTTTTCAAGTTCGTGTGCCATCAGTATGACCGGGATGCTTTTTGCATTCGGATCCCGGCTTTTTTCTTCAAGCAAGTCAAACAAAAAATCTTTTGCGGTGGTGTAGTCAATGATGGCCAGATCGGGAAGGAGTGAGCGCATCTTGGAAAGAGAATCAAGCTTGCCGATGCATACGGACAAACTCGTATTTTGTGATTCAAATTTCTCGCTGATAAAATCCCTGAATACACTGGATTCATCAATAATTACAACTTGTTTCATACAGGGAAAGTATAGCGGTTGTTGTCCGTTAGGGAAAGAGAAAAAACCTGTCTATTGTCCAGGACTATGGGTCTGATTAAGTTCGCTTTTAAGGTCTGCGAAGTCATTCCAGTCAATCCGGCTGCCGGGAACATCGAGGGCGTGCCGGGCCGCGGTATTGGCAAAATCAAGAGCTTCCGCGAGTGGGAGGTTTTTCAAAAGTGCAGCCATGAATGCGCCCGCGAAAATGTCTCCTGCAGCGGTCATGTCTATGCAGTATTTTTTTTCAATGCTGTCACGATGGATTTTCTTTCCCCGGTGCCATGCGGTCGCACCGTTCGGTCCTTCTTTACGGATGATATAGGGATAGTTCTGGATTTTCCCGGTATAAAATGAAAACACTGTGTCGATGAGCTCCTCTGCGCTCTGCATTCCGCGGTCGCCGGGAACGGTATGTTCGAGAGCGGCGGCGAGTGGAAAGGCCTCGTCTTCGTTCATGAGGATAATGCAGTCCGTCCGGGTGAGAAACTCCGGGATTCGTGCGCCGTGTTTACCCGCTGTTTCGGCAGAACCGATGTCTATAACGAGCGGAAGCGAAAAGCCCTTGCAGAGGGTAATGAGGCGGTCTGAAATGACGGGATTCATAAGGAGGCGTCCGTCGAGAAAAACCATGCGGGTTTTTGCGGTAATATCTGCTTCTATTTGTTCGGGGCGGATTGTAGGCGCTGCTCCCGGTGCGCATGCTACCGATACAACACCGCCGGGCATGTGGACAATGAGACAGCGGCCGGTCGCGATACTTCGTTCCTCAATGGTTCTTTCCACACCGTATGCGGCGAGATCGGCATCGAGGATACGCGCCCAGCGGTCTGTATCCCGGTCTTCCATGCCCGTACAGCCGATTACGCCGCAGGAAAAGCCGAGTGCCGAAGCTGCCTTGAGGGCATTTGGCGCCGCTCCCCCGGAAACATGTACGGGATTTTTTACGGCAAGGAGCAGTTCATCAAGACGTTCCGGGCTTACATGTACGGAACTTCCGGGATGCAGTCCGAGGGACAGCGCGGTATCTTCTTCGGAAAAACAGAAAATATCAAGGAGTATGTTTCCGATTCCCAGAATATCCATCTGCACCGCCCCTCTTGATGAATTTGTTATTTACCGGGAATCTTGACGATTATATCGGCAAGCCGAGGGTTCTTTTCCAGATCAGACTTGAGTCCTTCCGCCCGGCCCTTGTTAACATAATCGGGGGACTGGAAGGAATAGGTGAAGTTGGTATGTACGTCGTAATTTCCCTTCATGAGTGCGTACGCGTCTTCGGTCATGACCAGTTCCTCATCGGTGGGAATGACGAAAATCTTCACCGGGGAGTTATCCGCGCTGATGCAGGTCTCGGCGTTACGGGTTCGCGCGAGCTCATTCTTTGCCGGATCAAGAATGATCCCCAGATGTTCCATGTCCTTGCAGAAACCGGCCCGCATGAGCGAATGGAATTCCCCGACTCCGGCGGTAAAGATGAGTGCGTCAGGCGTCTTCCCCATTGCGGCGATGTATGACCCTATATATTTCCGTACCCGGTAGCTTTCAATTTCGTACGCGAGTGTTGCCCGTTTGTCGCCTTCGTTCATGGCTTTGGTAACGTCCCGGCGGTCGGCATATTTGCCGGTTATGCCGAGAAGCCCGGATTTTTTGTTCAGCGCGGTATCAATGTCCTCAACGCTCATGCCCGCCTTGCGCATCATGTAAAAAGCCAGAGCCGGATCACAGTCTCCCGAACGGGTACCCATAACCAGACCTTCCAGCGGGGTAATGCCCATGGATGTATCGACACATTTTCCATTTTTTACGCAGCACATGGAGGCGCCGTTGCCGATATGTGCAATGATGACATTGGTGTCTTCAGGGTTTTTTCCCAAAATGACCGAAGCACGTTTCGCGGTATACAGAAAGCTGGTCCCGTGGAAGCCGTACCGGCGGACAGAATAATCCTCATACCATTCATAGGGAACGGCATACATGTAGCTCTGCTCCGGCATGGTCTGATGCCAGGCGGTATCCATGATGGCGCAATGGGGTACATTGGGCAGCACTTTTTGCGCGGCTTCTATTCCCATGATATTCGCCGGATTATGGAGCGGACCGAGATCCTGGACTTCACGGAAGGTTTCAAGCACTTCCGGAGTAACGATTACCGACTTGGTGAATTTGGTGCCACCGTGAAGAACCCGGTGCCCAACTGCCTTGATTACGTTCATGTCTGAAATGACGCCGACATCCGGATCGGTAAGCGTGCGGATAATCAGTTCTACCGCAATGGTGTGGTTGGGACATTCGTGTTTCATCGTATACTCGGGCTTGCCCGGGGCGGTATGGGTGATGGACCCACCCTCCTGGGTTACCCGTTCCACAACACCGGAAGCGATAACATCGCGTGTTTCCCAGTTAAAGACCTGATACTTCGCCGACGAACTGCCGCAGTTAAGCGTGAGAATAACCATATTCAAACTCCTGAAAAATATAATACTACGTTTTGTAAACGTTAAATTCCTGATTTTTTACCTCCCCAAAGTATACGGCGATTGTGGTATACTTGCAAGTGAGGGGTTGTTATGGATAAGAAACGTGACTGGTTTGAAAGTGAGTCCTTCTGGGCCCAGTATTCCCCGGTTCTTTTTGACGCAAAGCGATGGGCGGAGGCTCCCGCGGTCGCTGAAGGGGTTTTCCGGATAATCGGCGCCAAAATTTCCGGACCGTACAAGGAATCTGATGGTGACGTGTCGGCTGAAGCTCCGGTCATTCTTGACGCCGGCTGCGGTCCCGGACGAATCGCCGTTGAGCTTGCCCTTCGTGGCGCCCGGGTTACCGGAGTTGATCTTATCCGCCCCTTTTTGAATGCAGCACTCGACAGCGCCCAGGGTGAGGGAGTCGATCTGGATCTTGAGCAGGCGGATTTGCGCAAATTTGTCCGTCCGGAGGCATTCGATGCCGCGGTCAGTTTATATACCAGTTTCGGCTATTGCGACACGATCGAAGAAGATATGCAAATACTTGCCAACATCGCCGCGTCCCTCAAAAAAGGTGGCTGGTTCATTCTGGAAATGACCGGCCGGGAAATTGCCGTACGCGATTTTACCGAAGGGGAATGGTTTGAACGGGGAGGCTTTACGGTTCTCACCGAATTTGCCGTTGAAGGCGCCTGGGAAGGCTTGCGGTCCCGGTGGATGCTCATCGACGAGAACGGCAGGAAGATCGATCACACCTATGTTCAGCGACTGTATTCGGCGGTCGAACTCAAACGGCTCATGCTCGCTTCGGGGTTTTCCTCAGTGGAGATTTACGGGGATTTTGATTTCTCTCCGTATAACGAGAAGGCACGGACCATGGTGCTGGTAGCGAGGAAGTAGCCGGTACTGCTATCAAAATTGTTGAAACTGCTATCAAAATTGTTGAAAAAAAGCCCCGGTTTCCCGGGGCTTTTTGCGTTACTTGATCAGAATGAACTCGACCCGGCGGTTTTTCCACCAGTTTTCACGGTCGGCGCGCTCAACCACCGGTTTGGTACCGCCCATTCCTACGGTTGAAAGCCGCGAGCCGTCAACACCGTTGCGGATCAGGAAGTCCCGGACCGCCTGTGCCCGTTCACGGGAAAGCGGTATCAGTTCGGCGTCTTCTTCTCGCTGGGTGCCGGTCACATTGTTCGCGTGTCCTTCAACCTGGATACGGTAATCCCGGAATTTGTTGATTATTTCCGCGATGCGTTTAAGCACTTGCACGTTTTTCTCGACTATGGCCGGGTCAAGGCCGTTAAAGTCCGCGGCATTTTCGCGGAAGATAATGGAAGGTACGGCAATCTTGAGCTGGCCGTCTTCCCGGATTACGAGGACATCTACCGGAATGTATCCGCGTACAACCGAGACCATTCCTACCGAGTCTTTCACGGTGAAGGTGAAGGGGTAGTCTGTCGCAGATTGTACGAGTTCTCCCTTGAGCGATCGTCCGTCCCAGAGTATCTGTTCCGTGATCTTGTCTTTGCCGCCGGTCTTCCAGAAGATGTTTCCCGCGGTTCCCTGGGGTTCACGGATTTCAAAGGTCCATTCTTCAAAGGGGACAACCGATTTAGCGGACAACAGGATGGACAGTTCGTCGTCCATGCCGTCATTGTCCGGGCTGAAGTAGCGCGGGCTCAGGCGGACATTGAGTTCCGGCGCTTCGGATGCCGCCAGGAAGGCGCTTGAACGGGCGGTTACCCGGTCGCCCTTGTGGTAGGTCAACTCAAGTTCTGCGTACCAGCTTCCGCTGATCAGCTTGCCGTCATCGGTGCGTCCGTCCCAGCGGATGGTTGCCGGGAGTATCTCCGCTGATGACGAGTTCCAGGTTTTGGCTCCGTCGGCGGATGTACCGTTCTCGGGAATGATGCTGACCTTCCATGATGCGAGTCCGTCGGGGATACTGGTCACTATGGACAGCTGTTGTGTGTCGAGTATTCCGTCCCCGTTGGGCGAGAACGCGGCATTTGCCGCGGTGATAAAGGCTTTCGGTACCCGGGAATCGACAACCAGGTTGGTGAGTTTGCGGGTTGTGGTGTTGCCTGCGCGGTCCGTTGCTGTAACGGTGTAGGTGTAGGTTCCGTCCGGTACACGGTTTCCTGCGTTATCGGTGGCATCCCATTCGAAGGCCGTGGCTTCACCGCGCCAGGTTATGGCGCGTACTGTCGAGTCCTTTGCGGAGGCGATGGTTCCGGTCCAGAGGTCTTCTTTTGACGAATTCTGGGTAACCGGAATACTGTCCCGGTTGCCGTCTTCGTTCGGTGAAAACAGGGTGTAGGGCGCGGAAATCTCGATGGACGGGTATACGGTGTCCAGCTCAAAATCCGGAGAAGCGGACCGTGAGGTTTGCTGGTTTACCAGGGTAACTTCAAGCATGGCCCGGTACATGCCGTCCGGGGCACGGGTTCCGGTATCGCTTCCCGCCGCGGGATCCATGATTCCGTTCCAGACAATGGAAGCGGGAACGCGGCCGGTGCCGGTAACGGTTTTTACAACCGCTCCGTCAGCTTTGGCTATGGTAAGCCGGTAGCGGTCGGTCGCGGTGGCCGCTTTGAGTACGGGGGTAAACGCCAGGGTGTCTTTGCTGCCGTCTCCGTTGGGGGAGAACGCGGTGGCCGAAACCTGGAGAATAACGTCGGCTTTTTCGGTATTCAGTTCAACCTTCGCGAGCGGGGATGTTCCGGTATTCCCGGCGCGGTCTGTCGCGGTGAGGCGATAGCCGTATTTTCCGTCCGGGGCAAGCTTTCCGTCATTGTCACGGCCGTCCCATACGAGGGTGTCTTCGGGTGCGGGCCCGAACGCGTAAGTCCTGACTGCGCTTCCCCGGATCTGTTCCGAAGCGTCAAGCGGGAAAATTTCTCCGGTCCAGGTTTCTTCCCTGCTCGTTTGCTGAGTAAAGGTGACTGTGTCGAGTTTTCCGTCTCCAACCGGCGAGAAAATTGTCTCTTTTGCCCGTACTTGCGCTTCGGGCGGGGTGATGTCCAGTTCAAAAATGGCGGACCGTACCTCGGGAGCGTGACCGTTGGTGTACTTCGCGGCGAATATCGCCTGATACCGGCCTTCCGCGAGTATTTTTCCGGAATCACTCTTGCCGTCGAAGGCGAACGGTTCCGGTTTTCCGGTGCCGCTGAACGTTCGTTCAATGGAGCCGTTGAGCGAAGCAATACCGATGGTCCAGCCAACAAGGCCGGTCGTTACCGGCATGCTGGGTTCAAGACGAACGGTGTCGCGGACGCCGTCGGCATTGGGAGAGAATGCATTGTGACCGATGCTTATGTTGATGGCGGGTTTTACGGTGTCGACAATGATGTTGTCGATTCGCTCGCTCATTGTGTTTCCTGCCCGGTCTGTTGCACCGATCCGGTAGGAATATACGCCGTCAGGAACAATCACGCCGGTGTCGGTTTTACCGTCCCAGACGCTGTCCTGCGGGGTTCCGGTATTGGTCAGGGTTCGAACAACTGTTCCCGCCGCGTCCATGATTTCAGCCTTCCACAGATCCTCGTCCGAACCGGAAAGATTAACCGTGAAGGTGTCCTTGTTTCCGTCTCCGTCGGGACTGAAGATCATGGCATTCGCGCCGGAAGGGGCGCGGGCTGTAGCCTGGGGCGGGGTATTGTCTATCGTAACGGTATAGTCTTCACTGCGAGTCTGGTTGTTGTTGTCGTCCGCTGCGGTCAGGTAGAAGGTGTATTTTCCGTCGGGAGCGGTCTGTCCGGAATCGGTTGAACCGTCCCAGCGGATGGATTCCGGCAGGGGAACACCCTGTTTTACCCGGGTAAGCAGTTTCCAGAAGGATTTGAGGTCCTGCATTTCCGGACGAGCTTCCTTGTTTTCGATTGTACGGACTGTTGTTCCGGATTCATCCTGTACAACAAAAGCCCAGGTCATGATGTCCCGCTGATCGGTGAAGGAAACAGGGAAGATCAGGTCATCCTGGACACCGTCGTTGTTCGGCGAAAAGTACACGGGATCGGGATAGTCGATCGCAATGTCGGGAGGATTGGTATCGGTTACTCCCAGGCGTACGTTTACTCCCGCGCCGAACGCATACAGGTCCTCGAACAGGGGTTTGAATCCGACGGACGGAGTAATTTCGCTCCGTGCCCAACCCTGCCGCGCGATGAAGGATTCGGTTTCCGGCGAATCAAGTTTGAGATTTATGCCGATTCCGAAAGACGGGATATAGGTTTGAGCGTCTTCCATGGACTCTTTCATGTTGAAGTTCCAACCGGTACGCAAGGTTACCTTCTCCTTGATTACCGCTTCGAAGCCGGCGTCAAGGACAAAATTCTGTACCGTGGGGGCAGACAGATCAAGCGAAAGGCCGACTTTCACATCCTTCTTTTTCACAATCGTTCCGGCAATACCGGTGTGGGGGGTAAAGGCCGACGCATATCCGGTCGGGTCGTCTCCGTCGAGGCCCCAGGTGTCCGGGGTGAATGTCCTGCCGAGTCCGGTAATGGAAAAACCGATTTTCGCGTCTTTAAGGAAGCCGATATCACCGGCCAGATAGAGAATTCCGATTTCTCCGCTCAAGCCCCAGCCCTCGCCGACGGCAGCCAGAAGCCCTGCGCCCGCGTAGATCCGGTCGGTAAGTTCTTTCGCCGCGCTTCCATGTATAAATCCGGCGGTATCGAGCGGGAGACTGTCAAACGGCGACCGGATCAGGTGAAAACTCGCACCGAATACGCCCTTGCGGGTCGGGAAGAGCGCGCCCAGGTTGGCAAGATGGCCGAATCCGGACTGGTCGCCCGCGCTCATTATTGCTGCATAGGAGGCATCGAGGGTTATCCGCTGTTCAGCTGCAGAAAGGGCCGGGTTAACCAGCAGTTCGCCGGGCAATGCCGGAGCAAAGGGGCCTCCGGTCACACTGGCGTTGCCTCCGAGAAGGTCGGGGGAGAAAAACGCGTTGGTCGAATCGCCGCCGGGGGGCGGGTTAAAGGCTGCAACAGGTAAAACAGCGCATGCTATCAGGGGTATAGCCAGAAAAATGCGTCTAAATACGTTCATACAAATCCTCCTGAGTGCTTTCCATACAGTACGTAGAAACAAAGTACGGGAAGGGTCGTTACTTTCCAGCCATGATGATACGCTTTTTTTTGTCTTTGAACAATTCTTTTTGTTTTTTCCATATATGTTCCTCTATGTGCTTATCTTGACTGATGTCCCGAGTGGGAGTAGTATTTTGTCATGAAAAGCAAATCCTTCAAGGGAGGAGTTCATCCTTCCTGCAAGAAGGAGACAACCGAGTCTCTTTCTCTTGTTCGTGCGTTTCCGTTGACAAAAACAGTATGGATTCCGGTAACCCAGGGTGGTGCTCCCAATACGCCGCTCGTGAAACCGGGCGACAGTGTGGCTCTTGGCCAGAAAATCGCCGCTTCCGATGCGTATATGTCGGTTCCCGTTCACGCGTCCGTATCAGGAACCGTGAAAAAGATAGAAACCCGGGTAGTTACCGGGAATGTGGAAGTTCCCTGCGTCGTGATAGAGGCCGATGAAAGCGGCACGACAGATTTTATGCAGCCCCTGGATCCGTTTACCTGTACCCGCGAGGACGCGCTCAATCGTGTCCGTGAAGCGGGGATCGTCGGTATGGGTGGTGCTTCGTTTCCTGCGCATGTGAAACTCAATCCGCCAAAAGGCTCCGTTATCGAGTATTTTCTCGCCAACGGCGCCGAGTGTGAACCATATCTGACGATCGATGCCCGGATCATGGAAGAACGGGCCTCGGCGGTTATGGACGGCATCGCCATCGCCATGCATATTACTGGCGCGCGTAAGGGTGTTGTGGTTATTGAAGACAACAAGCGCAACCTTGTGCCGGTCCTGGAACGCGCCATTGCGGATCAGCGCTCCAATCCGGTAGGTGCGGGCGCCTACGAAATTTCTGTACAGGTGTGTAAAACCCGCTATCCCCAGGGAAGCGAGAAAATGCTTACAAAAGCGGTTCTCGGACGCGAAATTCCTTCAGGTGGGCTCCCCGCCGCGATAGGCTGTGTTATCCAGAATGTTGGAACCCTTGTGGCAATTTCCGAGGCGTTCCGTCTGGGCAAACCGCTTGTCGAGCGTCCTTTGACCATTTCCGGCGGGGCTTGTACGCGTTCGGGAAACTACATTGTACCCGTTGGTACCCTTGTTGGGGATCTCATCCCTGATACCGTTACTCTTGCCGACGGGGTCGCCAAGATTGTTTCCGGCGGACCGCTCATGGGCTTTGCAATGAAAACCGCCGCGTTCCCGGTGCAAAAATGCACCTCCGGCGTGCTTTTCCTGACCAAAAAAGAAACGGTGCTTGACGAAGAATCCGCCTGTATCGGTTGTGGCCGCTGTGTCGCTGCCTGTCAATGTCGCCTTTCTCCGGTGCTCATGGATCGTGCCCTTCAGGCGGATAACCTGGATGAATCAATCCGGTGTGGGCTCATGGACTGTATTGAATGCGGTTCCTGTTCCTGGGTGTGTCCGTCTCGTATCCAGCTGGTTCAGCGGTTCCGCGTGGGCAAGCAACGTGTTCGCGAAGAGGCCAAAAAAGCCGAGGAGCGGAAGAAGCTGAAGATTGTATGCAAAGGAGACAACTGATGGCGCCATCGGATAAAAACGAAATATACCTGTCGTCGAGCCCGCACTCACTTACACCGGTGACGACACGAATGATCATGCTGACCGTTATCGGCACGCTGCTTCCGGTCGCTGCCTGGGGAGTGTACCTGTTCGGTATTCCCGCGCTGGTCAACCTTGTTGCCGCGGTAGTGTCTTGTGTGGTGTTTGAAGCACTGTTCCGCAAACTGACCCGGCAGGATGTCCGTATTGGCGACTTTTCTGCCGTTATCACCGGACTTCTGCTTGCCATGGTGATTACGCCGGTTACTCCGGTATGGATGACCGTTCTCGGCTCATTTTTCGCGATTGTGGTTGGCAAGGAGTTCTTTGGCGGACTTGGCGCCAATGTGTTCAATCCGGCGCTTGTCGGGCGGGCGTTCATGTTCGTCAGTTTTGCGCAACCAATGACAACCTGGATAAGCCCCCGGACAGCGGGCGGACAGGACGCTCTCGCGTCGGCCAGTTATGCTGACGCGATCACGTCGGCAACACCGCTTACGTATATCAAACCTGTTGACGGTGTTGTCCAGTCTGCCGCAGAAATCGCAGACAAAAGCGGCTTTTTCTCGTCTTCCGAGGTGTATCTGAGTTACTTTTTCGGACACCGGGGAGGCTGTATCGGCGAGTCGGCAATATTCCTGTTGGTGGCCGCGTTTCTTTTGCTTCTGATAACCCGGGTCATTGACTGGCGGGCTCCGGTAGCCATGGTAGTTACTGCGGTCGCCGTAACCTTCCTTGCCGGCATTGATCCCCTGTTAACCCTGCTTTCCGGCGGACTCGTGTTCGGCGCTGTGTTTATGGTTACCGATTACGCTACCAGCCCGGTAACACCCCTGGGCCGGATCATTTTCGGTGCGGGTTGCGGGCTCATAACCGGTCTTATCCGTGTATTCGGCGGATTTCCGGAAGGTGTCATGTTCGCCATCCTCATCATGAATGCCCTGGTTCCCTTCCTTGACCGGCTGATTCCCCGCAAATACGGAAAACTGCCGCGGGAAAAGGGAGGTCAGGTATGAAAAGCATGGTGAAGCTTTCCGCGACTCTTGCAGCTTTTACCGTATCGGCCAGTCTCTGCCTCGCGCTCGTGCATCTGTATACCAAACCGTATATTGACGCGAATGCAGAAAGAGCCCAAACCGCCGGGTTACGGCAGATTTTCCCGGACGCTGCAGGGTTTGATCCTGTTACGGATTTTCCCGCAAGCGGTTCTTCCTCAATTACGTTCAACAAGGCCTACATCGCCCGATCGGAGAACGGTGTTCTGGGCGCGGTCGTCATGGCCACGGGCGCAACCTATAAATCGTCCACCCTGCTTGTGGGAACCGGCATTGACCGGGTTCTTAAACCGGTGGTATTCATTGAAAACACCGATACCGCCGGTCTCGGGACAAAAACTGCCGAATCGCCCTTTATTGACCAGTTCGCGGGAAAAACTGCGGACGATTCCTTTGTGCTCGGTGAAGACCTTGACGGTATCTCCGGTGCTACCATTTCCGCCCGGGGTGTTTCCCGTATCGTTCAGCTTGCCGCCTATCATTCCGGCGCGTATCTTGCCGAACACCACGGCGGAAAAGCCGGTACCGGCGCAGCGCCGGTCGTGAAGGAAGCCGCACCCATGAGTGTTGAAGACGCACTCGCGGATATCTGGGGAGACCTGGACACGGCGGATGTCTCCGATGCCATTGAAAACACCATTGAGCGCTCCATTTTGTTCGACGGTGCCTGGCTTGTACGCGACAGTGATGAAGTTGCCGGTGTAGCCATTCTGGCACGGGGACAGACGTACAAGGCGTCGGCCATTCTGGTTGCCGTTCGCCCTGACCGGACGCTCGCGGGAATCCGCATCATCGAGACAACCGATACGAAAAACTACGGCTATGCAATGGTTGAGCCGGATTTCTATGAACTGTTCACCGGCAAGCCGGTTGATGATCCGTATCTGGTTGCGCCGACGGTTTCGGACGGTGATGTAGACGCGATATCCGGGGCTACGATTTCAACGTTGGGTGTGGCGAACATGGTCAAGATTGCCGCCTGGGAGGGAAGCCGGTATCTGGCGGAAAACCACGGTGGAATGCCCGGAGCGGACCGGAGCGATCCCTTTGTTCTGAATGAAATACCACAATGGGAGTAGGGGAACTGCATGAAAAACTATAAAGAACTGTTTACGAACGGAATCGTCCGGGAAAACCCGCTGCTCACACTCATGATCGGGTTGTGTTCCGGTCTGGCGATTACCACGAGCGTGGAGAACGGAATCGGTATGGGACTTGCCATGACCTTCGTTCTGCTCATGAGCGAACTGATAATCAGCCTGTTCCGGAAACTGATTCCGTCTGCGGTGCGTATACCGATATTCATCGTGGTTATCGCGTCCTTTACCACCATAGTTGACCTGATGATGAAAGCCTTTCTCCCGGAACTCTCGGGTTCGTTGGGGGTGTTCATTCCGTTGATCGTTGTCAACTGCATCATCATGGGTCGGGTGGAATCGTTCGCATCAAAAAAGCCGCTTGATCTGGTCGTGTTTGACTCGCTCGGCATGGGGCTCGGGTACGCCTGGGTTCTGGCGGGTATTTCCGCAGTTCGCGAGCTCCTGGGAGCGGGAACCCTGCTGGGATTTCGTCTTATTCCGGAATCGTACACCATGGGTTTTTTCGCGAAGTCTCCGGGCGGATTCTTTGTGTTCGGCATGTTTATCGCCGTCAATATGCTGCTTAAGAAGCGACTTGCCGAAGGAGGGTCCGCGCAATGAACGAGCTGGTTAAAATCTTCCTTTCTGCCATGCTGATCGAGAATATCGTCCTCATGCGTTTTTTGGGGCTCTGTCCCTTCATCGGTATGTCCACCGACATCAAGAAATCGACCGGTATGGGTGTCGCCGTAATTTTTGTCACCGTGCTTGCTACCGCGGTAACCTGGCCGGTGTACAACGGACTGCTCAAGCCCCTCGATCTCGAGTTCCTCCAGATTCTGGTTTTCATTCTGGTAATCGCCTCCCTGGTCCAGCTGGTGGAATTCTATCTCAAAAAATCCGCTCCGGCGCTCTACAGTTCGATGGGGGTCTATCTCGCGCTTATCACTACTAACTGTGCGATTCTCGCGGTTACTTTCGACGTGATTATCAAGGGGTATTCATTCATCGAGTCGCTTGTGTACGCGGTGGGCGTTGCCTGCGGATTTTTCCTCTCGCTCATTCTGCTCGCGGGAATCCGTGAACGCCTCAAGATCGCTCCCGTACCGGCGTTTCTCAAGGGAATGCCCATTCTTTTTGTGGCCGCCGGCCTTCTTGCCATGGCTTTCGGCGGATTCGACGGACTCATCAAATAGGGGTTGGAGATGAAGATACTTTTGGCAACACTTGCTGTTTCTCTGGGTCTTGCGGCCCTTCTGGGCTTTTTGCTCGGATTTTTCAAGAAAATATTCCATGTGGAATCCGACCCCTGCGAAGCGTTGGTTCGTGAAGCCCTGCCGGGCACCAACTGCGGCGCCTGTGGATTCGCCGGCTGCGACGCGCTTGCCGCCGCGGTAATTCGCGGCGATGCTCCTGTTGATGGATGCACTTCCGGCGGAGCCGAAGTCGCGAAAAAAGTTGCGGAAATCATGGGTGTCACTTCGGAGGCGGTAACCCGGGTTGTGGTTCTCCGCTGTCAGGGCACCCTCGAACATTGCAAGCCCAAGGCTGACTATATCGGCGTAAAAACCTGCAAGGCCGCAAAAATCGCCGTGAATGGCACAAAACAGTGCGATTTCGGCTGTATCGGGTTCGGGGACTGTGAAGTTGCCTGTCCCTTTGACGCGATTCATGTCGCGCCCGACGGGATACCCCATGTCGACTATGCGAAATGTACCGGCTGCGGACTCTGTGTCGCCGCCTGTCCCAACCTGCTTCTTGAACTCGTACCGCGGGATCGGACCGGAGCCATAGCCCTGTGCTCCAACCGTGATACCAAAAAAGCACAGGTTATAAAGGACTGCAAGATAGGTTGTATCAAGTGCCTCAAATGCGAGCGGGTGTGCCCCAAAGAGTGCATTAAGGTGATCAACGGCATTCCGGTTGTGGATTATGATGTCTGCGATTCCTGCGGCGAGTGTGTCCGCGCCTGTCCCACCAAGGTATTGGCCCTGGTGGAAGACGTGATCAGGATATCCTGAGCGCATGGAACATACCAAAAAATCCGGAATAGTCGCAATAATTGGCCGGCCTTCGGCGGGAAAATCAACACTGCTGAACTCCCTTGCCGGGGCCAAGGTTTCGATTGTGTCTCCCGTACCACAGACTACCAGAAATGCGATTCGGGGCATTGTTAACCGGCCAAAAGGACAACTCGTCTTCATTGATACTCCCGGGTATCATGATTCCGACAAGAAACTCAATCTCCTGCTCAAGGGCATCGCGAAAGACCGGCTGCCCGAAGCCGACTGTATACTCTACCTCATTGACGCAAGCAGGGAAGCGGGACCGGAGGAAGCCTCCATTATTCAGCTTCTGGCAAAATCCGCGGATAAGCTCGTAATCGGCATCAACAAGATTGACCGCCAGGATGCCCGTCCTGACATGGTGCGGCTTTTTCTCGAAAAGGAACTCCCCGGGGTTTCTCATGACCGGATCGTGGAATTGTCCGCAGGAACCGGGAAAAATACCGGGGTGCTTCTTGATGCGGTGTATTCGGTTGTGCCTGAAGGCGAAGCCATGTATCCGGAGGAATACTATACGGATCAGGATGTGGATTTCCGGATTGCCGAGATAATCCGGGAGAAAGCCATTCTCAACACCCGTCAGGAAATTCCGCACGCGCTGTATGTTGAGATTGCCGACATGGAAATGAAACGCAACGGAAAGGAATTGTGGGTACGGGCTTTTATCGTTGTGGAGCGGGAAACCCAGAAAGCCATGGTAATTGGCAAGGGTGCGTCAATGATCAAGAAAATACGCACCGAAGCCAAAGACGAAATGAAAAAAATATTCGATTATTATATCCGGCTGGACTTGCAGGTCCGGGTGCACAAGAACTGGCGCCAAAAGGATCCCGTTCTTGGCAGGCTCATGAAGCGGTAACTGCCTTACCGCTGTTCCACCGATCCGTCTGCATGGGCAATATAGACTGCTGGACGGATTTTTGTGAAAAATCCGTTTTCAACAACCCCGGCAATACCGTTTATCGCTTCTTCTAGCGCGCGGGGATCGCAGGAGGTTCCCGGCGCCCACAGGCAGTCGAGAATGATGTTGCCGTTATCGGTAATGACCGGACCCGCCTTTTTTACCGCGTAGCGGATGGCGGCGGTTGCGCCGAGCCGGGAAAGATGCGCGGTTACGCTGACCCGCGCTTCGGGAACAACTTCCACCGGAAGGGGGAATTTCGTTCCCAAACCATCGACAGACTTTGATTCGTCGGCGACGATCACAAAACGCGCGGAATTATACGCGACTATTTTTTCCAACAGGAGCGCGGCGCCGCCGCCCTTGATCAGATTGTTGTCCGGATCAACTTCGTCGGCCCCGTCTATGGCGAGGTCAAGATTTCCGCCGATCTCCCGTGAATTGAGTGAATACACCGGGATGCCCAGTTCCTCACAGGCAATGGTTGTCTGGAAGCTTGTAGGAACCGCCAGTAAACCGGAAAGCGTTCCTTCGCCGATGAGCTCGGCGATCCGGTGAACCGCCGGCATGGCGGTGGAGCCGGTTCCCAGTCCGATACGCATTCCGGAGCGAAGAATTCCCTTTTCAACGAGGTCGTTGACCGCGAACCGCGCGGCCTGTTTTTTCTGGTCATCAACGGAAAGAACGTTATTCGGCATAATCGGCTCCTGTGAACAATTTGTACTGTATATGGGCCTGATATTGAAGCATGGTATAGCCATTGCATATCCGGCAACCGGCTTTTTGCGCCCGCCGAAGCAGACGGGTTTTTTCCGGTTTGTAGATAACATCGTACACGGCTTCATGACCGTTGAACGCGTAAAAATCCAGCGGGTCATGATCGGTATCCGGAGCCATGCCGACATTAGTTGTCTGTATGATGACGTCTGAATAACTCTCAAGAAGCATTCTGCTGCCAGCGTCCAGCGGGGCCCATTTGAAGTTGTACTGACGGGCAAGATTGTAGGCTTTTTCGGTTGAGCGGTTGAAAATACAGGCTTTTCCCCGAAGATCCTTGACCGCGTGGGCAATGGCCCGGGCCGCGCCCCCGGCGCCGATGATCGAAACCTTGAGCTTTCTCAGATCGCGCCGGCCGAGGAACTCGAGCAGGGCACGGGCGAAACCGGGCGCGTCGGTGTTGTACCCGTTCCAGCCGTTCACCGAGCGGACTATCGTGTTGCAGGCGCCAATCTCCCCGGTTTCCGCGGAAATTTCCGCGAGATTCGGCAGAACCGTTTCCTTGAACGGAAATGTTACCGAAAGGCCGGTGATTCCGGTTTCTTCGGCGAATTCAATCGACTCTTCTATGGTATCCGCTTTTATGGGTATGTATACCGCATCGAGATTCCGGGCCCGGTATCCCCGGTTATGAATAAGGGGACTCGATGTCGCTGCGAGAGGACTGCCGGTTACCCCGAAAACGCGAGTTCCCTCGTGTATGTTGCGGATATTGTACACTTCGTTCAATGTGATCGGATCAAGATGTCCAAGCGGATTATCAGCAGTGCGGATTGCCTCTTCGCTGGAGGCATAACAAATTGAGGAACCGACGAGCGGCGCGAGGATACGGGACGGAAGGCCGTACTGTCCCATGGCGATAAGAATGAACTCTTCAGCCGCGCAGCTTTTTGCTTCCCGGAACAGCCGGGTAACATCGGAAAGATTACGCGGCATGAAGGCAATTTTCGCTATTTCGTCCTTGGTGCGCCGAAGCTTACGAACCCGCTCGAGCAGATTCGGTTCCGGACCCGACATGTTGTGTACGCTCCGGATAATCCGGGTACCGAACGCGCGCGCGGCTTCTTCAATGCTGGGAATCTGCAGGTCCTCTTCGAGGTCGATGTAGGCGAAATTCTTGCGGGGATCGATATCAGCGAAGGCGAGGCCGCGTGCGAGTAATGCGGTTCTGGCACCCTCTCCTTCAAGGTACTGGCCTCCGTCCGCTTTTCTTCGGACGGTAAGGACACAGGGTATGTTCGCCTGTTCCGGAAAGGTGCGGAATTCAAGACGGTCTTCATGACAAAGACAGTCAACACGCAATTCGGCTATATCAATCCACTGACGGTACAGTTCAACAAGCGCAAGGTCTTCTTTGAGCGTGGGAGCGGTTAATACAAGGCAAACCTTGGTCCGCATCATTCTTCTCCGTCCGCCGTGTCCGTTTGTTGTTCCGGATGTATTTCGTAGGTGCCGACTTCCTTGTTCAGGATGGTGAGCACCAGTACGGTTCCGTCTTCAACGGCATAGGGAACACTGAGTTCTCCTCCCGGATGACGGAATGACGCAAGCTGATACCGGTCGCCCATGGGACTGATAGCGGAAATCTGGATCTGGAACGGATACGGATATTCCGGGAGTGTTTCCCTGAATACACCGTATACCAGACCGTCCGGTGCGTTTACCGGAACGGCTATGACCGCCGAAACCCGTGAAAAACTGGGAACGGCCATGCTTTCGGCGGGTGTTTGTGAAACGACGGTTCCCGCTTTTTCTTCCCGTTCGGGATAGCGGGCGGAAAAGTCATATACCACATCACTATCGGAGAGGCGGGCGAGCATTTCCGGTATGGAAAGACCGGTGATTGCGGGAACGGTTACGCGGTCATATTCAGGACCGCGGCTAACAACAACGGTAACTTTTGTAGGCCCGGAAATGGCGGTATCGGGAAGGGGGTCCTGCTCAAGAATAGTTCCGGCCGGTTCCGGAGAATACCGGTACAAGGGCGGATCCCCGATGGCGATGAGGGGTTTTTCCATCGATGTAAACAGCGCCTGGAGGTTCATCTTTACATCGTCGATATTCTGACCAACATAGTTTTCCATCTTGTCGATGACGATTCCGCGACTCACGGTCAGTTCGATGCGTTTCCCTGCCTTTACAATTGATCCAGGCGCGGGACTCTGGGATAAAATGGTGCCCTTGTCGTCAAGACGGTCGGAGTATCTGAGCTGAATACGGGGATACAGTTCTTTTTCCTGCATCTCGATCATTGCTACGGACAGGTCTTTTCCGGTTACCGAAGGAACCATGACCTGTTCCGCTCCGCGGATAAAAATGAAGAATATCACCAGTGCCGCGGCGGCCACGAGCAGAAATACGGTAGCCGCGGTAAGGAGAACCACGTGGGAATTCTCCCGAAACCGGGCGGAAAGTTCATTAAAATCCATGCGGAAATCTGAAAGATTGATATTCATTACTGGTTCCTCACTGTGGTTTTTTTCTTACTTTCCCCGACTGTTCCAAGTACTGTTCCGGTAAAATTTCTTGATCCGTTCATGAAGGATTTCCAGTCAAGCGGTTTCTTCGCATGCCATTGCAGCGCTTCGAGGGCTAGCACCCCGTTTCCTGTTTGTACCAGAATTCCTTCTTTTTTGTCTATGCCGAGTACGGTGCCCGGCTGCTGCCCGGCTTCTGCCGTGCCGTCAAAGGGACGTGCCTTGTGAATGAGCAGTATCCGGTCCCCGGTGTGCGTAAATGCCCCCGGCCAGGGATGAAACGCCCGTATGCGGTTTGCAATTTCCTGTGCCGGACGGGACCAGTCTATCTCCCCGTCATGTTTGTGCAGCATACCGCAATAGCTTGCCTCGTCATGATTCTGCGGGATACCGGAAGCGGTACCCGCTTCCAGACGGTCAAGAACGTCCACGAGCATCGGGGCTCCCTCACGGGACAGACGGTCAAGAAGGTCCCCGGCGGTTTCCGTCGGATCAATGGTGTACTGTTTTTGTGCAAGAATGTCGCCGGCATCCATTTCCCGTACCATTTTCTGGATGCTGATCCCGGTGACGCGATCCCCGGCGAGAATCGCCGCGGGAACCGGCGCGCATCCTCTCCAGCGGGGAAGAAGCGACGGGTGTAGATTGACGGCCCCGAGCGGGAAAAGGGCAAGTGTTTTGGGGCCGAATATCTTGCCGTACGCGAAACAGGCCATGGCGTCTGGCTTGACTGCCGCAAGCTGATCACGAATTTCGTCGGTTATTTTTTCTGGAGTGATGACCGGTACCTCCGGTGCGATGAGGCCTTCTTTTTTTAGCCGTTCCGCTGCCTGTGCGACCGGAGTAGGGTGTGGCTCCCGTGATCGGCCGGACGGTGCCGGAGGATTTGAAAGGACCGCGACTACCGTATGCGCTGCGGCAACCGCTTCAAGCGCGGGAACGGCGCAGTCCGGACTTCCGGCAAAAACAACACGAAGCATGGATTACGCTCCCTTTTTTCCGTGTTTTTTGAAGAACTTGGCCTCAATTTTCTCTTTTCTGTCCGGACTGATCCGGTCTATGAACAACACGCCGTCCAGATGATCATTTTCATGCTGGATAATCCGCGCGAGAAGCCCGTCGGCTTCAATGGTAACGCGACGGCCGTTTTCGTTTTTTGCCTGAACCGTGACACGCTCCGGCCGTACGACATCCTCGTAAAAACCGGGAATGCTCAGGCATCCCTCTTCATAGCCGACCGTTTCTGTGGAAGTGCCGATAATCTGGGGATTGATGAATACCCGGTCTATACCGTCATCGGCGCGAAGAACGAAGATTCTGCGGCTCAGACCGATCTGCGGTGCAGCCAGACCGATACCGTCGGTTTCCTTCATGAATACCAGCATCTCACGCGCAAGAGCGCGAATTTCGTCATTTATTTCCTCAATGGGAACCGCTTTTTCCCGAAGAACGGGGTCACCCAATACGTGTATTGTCATACCAGTAAGGTACCGTTTTGGTATTTGATCGTCAATATGGAAGAAACCTGGATGAAATGTTTCAACAATTTTGGTAGCAGTCCCGAACCCTTGACAAAAGGGGGAGAAAAGGCCAATTTTAGGTATGCAAACTTCCATCTTCGAAAATGACGACGCAATACCAACGGTCGTTAAAACAGCAGCGACGAAAGTATTGCCCCGTTTCACAGACTCTAGTGACGACTCAGGTCTTTCGGCCAGTGCCGTCCAGCTGGCCGCGGCTTTTGGCGACACCGGAACATTCAAATCCATTATGGCAAAGAAGGATCCGGAACGAGACGAGGCGGAGAAGAAGCTTGTAGCAAGTTTTCAGCGGAACCTTGAGTTGCTTGTCCAGAAAACCTGGGTTGAAAAAGCGGATGAATCCATGAAAGAGGACATGCTCGCGCGTATCGGCGCTCTGTGCAAGAATCTTTCACGGTATGATTATCACACCTCCCTGTCCGAGTTTCTTCCGGTTCTCCATGATGTTGTTTACCTTCTTTTCGGCACTCTTGCCAAAAGTGATTCCTTCCTTGAATATGCCGTACGTATTGATCCCGATTTCGGATTTTTCTGGTACTATATAAACAGCCTCCCGCCCCACAAGGAGTGGTCGGAAGAAAAGTGCCGGGCCGCGGTGCTGCTTGGTATCTGTTTCCTGGCGAATTTCTAGGAGTTACCCATGAATCTCGAAGCAGTCTGTTCTCGTCTGCGCGCGGCATCGGACCGGCTAGCCCAGTGTACCGCCGATCAAAAGAACCGCGCCCTCCTTGCCGTTGGCGACGCGCTCAATGATTCGCGGAAAGAAATACTCGCGGCAAACGCCCGCGATGTTGCGCAGGCCCGCTCTGGCGGCATGAGGGAAAGCCTCATTGCCCGTCTCGCGCTCGATGATGCCGGTCTTGACGACATTATCGCGGCAATCGGAAAACTCGCCGCCCAGACTGATCCAATAGGTGAAATCCCCGCGGGGTGGACCGTTCCGAATGGACTGCAGATCCGCCAGGTTCGCGTACCCCTCGGAGTAGCGGCCGTAATTTATGAATCCCGTCCCAATGTAACCGTGGATGCCTTCGCGCTCGCATACAAAAGCTCGAACGCGGTACTCCTGCGCGGCAGTTCGTCCGCCCTCGAATCCAACCGCACGATCGTTTCGGCTATCCGCAAGGGCCTTTCAGCCGCCGGGGGTGAAACCGACGCGGTTGCCCTTTCCGAGCCGCCGGTACAGGGTGATACCCATGCCGATGTTGACTGGATTCTCAATGCTGTTGGAAAGATAGATGTTGCGCTTCCCCGCGGCGGCGCTGCGCTCATAAAGCGGGTGGTGGAAACCGCACGGGTACCGGTAATCGAAACGGGGTCCGGCGTATGCCATGTCTATATTGACGAAACTGCGAACGCCGCGATGGCGGTCGCGATTGCCGAAAACAGCAAGATCCAGAAGCCCGCGGCCTGCAATGCACTTGAATGCCTGCTTGTGCACGCGTCCCGCGCGGAAGAGGTCCTGCCGCCGATCAAAGAGGCTTTTGAAAAATACGCTGATAAAACCGGACGCCCCGGCGGTGTTGAAATCCGCTGCGATGAACGCTCATTCGCCATTTTGGGTGGAGCGGAAAATGTTGTCCGCGCGACCGATACGGATTGGGGTTTTGAGTTTGTGGATTACATCATGGCAATTCGTGTTGTCGATTCCCTCGATGAAGCCATCGGCTACATCAACACACACAATACCAAGCACTCGGATGCCATCATCACCGAATCCCGGACCAATGCTCGCCGGTTCCAGCAACGCGTCGACTCCGCCTGTGTCTATGTGAACGCTTCAATACGGTTCACCGACGGCGGTGAGTTCGGCATGGGCGCTGAACTGGGTATCAGCACGCAAAAACTTCACGCTCGCGGCCCCATGGGAATTACGGCGTTAACGACCATAAAATACTACATTGATGGTGAAGGACACGTTCGTCCATGATTGAAAAAGCTCTGCGAGACGCGCGGAAAATAGTCATCAAAATTGGTTCAAACACACTCGCGCAAAGCGACGGTACAATAAACCGCGAGTTTATGCGTGATTTTGCCTCCCAATGTGCCGACCTCATTGAAAGCGGCAAACAGATCGTGCTGGTGTCTTCCGGGGCACAGGTTGCCGGGGTTTCCACCCTGCACCGGTGGGCCCGAAAGCGTGATATTCATTATCGCCAGGCGCTCTGCGCCATTGGTCAGGTTGAGCTCATGGACAACTGGCGCCAGGCGTTCTCCGAACGGTCAATCCATATCGGTCAGCTTCTGCTTACCAAGGACGATTTTCAGGATGACTATCGTACCCTCAACATGCGCAATACGCTTTTTACCCTTGTAGACGAACATGTCGTGCCGATAATTAACGAGAATGACTCGGTTTCCACCGAGGAAATCAAGATCGGCGACAATGACAATCTCAGTGCGTTGACCGCCATCCTCTGGGGCGCGGATCTCTTGATGCTCTTCAGCGATATCGATGGTGTGTACGACAAGAACCCCAAAGAGCACGGCGATGCGAAACTGATCGAAGTTGTCCCGGATGTCGCAGTGCTGCGCAATTCCATATTGCTCGGTTCGTCGAACAGTTTCGGTACCGGCGGTATGGCGACAAAGCTTGAGGCTGCCGAAAAGGTAACGGCGTACGGTATTCCCATGCTGCTGGCAAACGGGAGCGCGTCCCGCTGTCTTTCTTCACTGGTAGACGGCAGCCGTCTGGGAACGATTTTTCTGGCAAAATAGGATCGGAACAAGGAGCGGAACATGGCACGGAGTAAAGCGGGATGTATCGGGACCGGCGTTATGGGGTCAGCCCTTATGGAGTCGGTGGCTGCGGTTGCCGGCGCTGATCAGGTGCTTGTTTTCGATACCGATACGGGAAAAGCGGACGCTTTTGCCCGAAAAACCGGTTGTCGCGTCGCAAAATCCTCCCGCGAAATCGCCGAAACGTGCGACTTCGTTTTTCTCGCGGTCAAACCCAACTATCTGGGCGATGTGCTATCCGGAATAGCACCAGCTCTTGCCCCGGCCACAATACTCGTTTCAATGGCCGCCGGTGTTACACGGGATACCATCCGGACCTTTGCCGGCGAATCAGCCAGAATCATACGGATCATGCCGAATACACCCGCGTCGGTCGCAACCGGGATGATCGCTCTTGCTCCCGATACATCGATCAGTGCGGGCGAAATTGATGAACTGCGGCGCCTTTTGGGCAGTGCCGGTCTGACCGAGATCACTGACGAAAAGAACATGGACGCGATAACAGCCGTTTCCGGATCCGGTCCCGCGTATGGCTTTCTCTTTATTGAAGCCCTTTCCGACGCCGGTGTACGTATGGGATTGTCCCGCGACCAGTCGATCCGGTTCGCGGCGCAAACGCTCAAGGGCGCGGCGGAAATGGTGCTTAAAACCGGAACCCATCCGGCCATGCTCAAGGATGCCGTTTGTTCCCCCGGGGGCACAACAATCGCGGCGGTAGAGGCGCTTGAAGCGCACGGATTCCGCTCAGCGGTCATATCCGCGGCTCTGGCCGCATGGGAACGTTCAATGGAGCTGGGAAAACCGAAGAACTGAATCAGTCGATCGGGATATACTTGCTGATGAGTTCGAACAACTGTGCGGGTTTGAAGGGTTTGTACAGATAATCCTGAATGTAGTGCCGGTGCTCGTACACCGAAGCTTCGGTGGTATGCGTCGCGGTCTGTGCGACAACAGGAGCCGTAACCCCCAATTCAGTCTTGATTTTTTTCGCCGCTTCATACCCGTTCATGCGGGGCATGTGTATATCCATCAGGATAAGTGAATAGTAATCTTTCGGTTTGGCCGCGCATTTTTCAACAGAGTCGATTCCGTCTACGGCAAGTTCATTCGGAATACCGGATTCATCAAGCAGTGTAATGATTATCTCGGCATTAATTTCGTTGTCTTCAACGACAAGTACTGGTGACATCAAAAAAACCCCTGTGCATAACAAGCAACGATGTTACCTTAAGTATAATCAAAATCCCGAAAATGCAACAATGTATCGGAAAAAAAGCACGTTTGTTAGAAATAGACGATTCTGAAATCGTTCTGGCGAATAAAACCGACTTTTCCGTACACGCTCTTCGCGGAAAAGTTTCCGGTTTTAACAAAGAGAACGGTCTTTCTGCCTTGCCGTATTCTTCGGCGTACCACATGGGCAACGAGCGCAGAGGCGATCCCTTTTGAGCGAAAACCGGGAGCAGTGTAAATTCCTCCAAGTTGATCCCAATACAGTCCCCGTGCATTTGTTCCCGCCTTGCAAACCGGGGTTTTCCCGTGAAAAACCGCGTATACCTCCTGCCGGGAAAGCGCTGCCCGGAATGTGAGCAAACATTGATTTTTGTCGGGAGTTTTCCCCGGAGCGAGCACTTCTTCCTCCTCATAACCGAGCTGCAAGGGCAACAGGAGTTCCGCGTCGCCGGGATGAATACGGCGTATGTGGAGATGTTCCCGTTTTCGGAAAACGGATTCAGGGAGCATCGGGAGTTTTTCCATTTCCTCAGCCGGTTCTGCACCGAGGGTCATGAGCTCGTAATCGACGGTTCGTTCGAGGGGGCGGGGTATCACGGACTCCAGGAACCGTGTTTCCGTCGCGGTTCCCAGTATGCAATGGAGCGTACGGTTGGCAAGCCATTGGGCGATCTGACTCCGGAACGGCTCTACCCGCGCAGGGGAGTCGAGGAGGTGCAGCAGGGTTCCCCCCGGAGTTACGTGGAGTATACCGGCAATGTCCGGTGTAGCGGTGCCTTGAGCGGCAACAAGAACGATAAACGACGAGCGCTGCCATCCGGATTTGTCCGGTTGCCCCGCTTCGAGAAAAGCGGCAGTCAAAGCGACACAACAGTATTCACGTGAGGCAAGATACGCTTTGCATTGTGGATAGAGATCTGAGGAAAGCGGCAGAAAACCGCTTGTCATTGAATATCCTTGAGCGGAAGGGTACCTGTGGGGACAAAGTCCCCGGCAATGGCGCCAAAAGCGGCGGTGAAGGACCAGGGTGAATAGCTGTACACGGCGATGGCGCTTTCCACCCAGGGGACGTCACCCAGAAGAACGGGAGACATGGCGGAAACGACAATGAGGCGGTCCCGGAGATGATGCAATTTTTTGAGAACGGAGAGTGAGTAATCGCTTGATAGACAAAAAATAATGGTGTCGTAGTTTCCGGCGATGCTGCCGAGACGGTCATTCACGCCGAAAATGGACGCGTCGGGAAACCGTTGGCGGCCAATATCAAGAAATGTCGCGAATTGGCTGGCGATGAGTACAGAACCGCTTTTCGCGTCCACATGGGGTTCTTTTCCGTTACGGAGTACGGTGACCGACCGTACCGCCTGGGACTGGAAAAATGAAGCCCCGTCGGGATCGGGTACCCGGTCAGCTATGTCCGCGATTTCGGGATAAATTCCAACCGGATTTGTCCCCTTGAAATACGCTAGTTTTGCCACAAGCACCCGGAGTACGGAATCTTCAACGCGGGCGCGGAACTGCTCGTCGCGCTTCATCCGGTTCAGGGTATTTCTCCAGAGAGGATCGGAGAATGACGGTGTTGTTGAGGATTCAACGATATTGTTTCCTGCTTCAATGGCAAGTTCCACAACCCGGGAAACGCTTCCCGCGTAATCGGTCGCGCCATTCATCATTATATCGTCGGTTATGATGAGTCCGTCAAATCCGAGCTGTTTGCGGAGCAGGTCATCGAGAAAATAGGGACAAAAGGTTGCCGGAATGCGGTTACCCGTTATTTCAGGGAAGGAAAGGTGTCCGCTCATGATTGCGGGGACTCCGGCTTCCACCAGGCGGCGGAAGGGAACGAGTTCCCGTTCGAAAAGCGTTTTTTCATCGATGCGGATTACCGGCATGTGGCCGTGGCTGTCCATGCCGGTGTCTCCATGGCCGGGATAATGCTTCGCGGTGGTCAATACGCCTGCTGCGGTGCTTCCTGCGACAAAGGAGGCTCCGAGAATGCCGGCCCCCTCGGGATCTTCGCCGAACGAGCGGGTTCCGATAACCGTTGAAGCGTGATCTGTGTAGAGGTCAACTGTGGGGGCGAAATTGAGATTGATGCCGAGCGCTGCAAGCTCCCGGCTTATGTAATATCCGGAATACCAGGCGTCAGACGGTAAACCGCTCGCGCCGATCGCGAGATTCCCCGGCGTTTGCGAGGTGCGTCCCTTTACATGCCGGATCCATCCGCCTTCCTGGTCCGTAGCGACGAAGAGCGGGATGCCGAAGCGGTTTTTTGCCGCCTTGCCCTGGAGAAGGGTAATGGCTTTTGCGACCTTGAACGTGTCGTCGGTATTCCATCCGAAAATCTTTATGTTTCCGAGTGAACGTTCTTCTACCCAGTCCAGGACGAGGGGAGACGGATCGAGTCCCGCCCAGCCGAACATGAGTATCTGGGCCAGTTTTTCCTCGTCGGTCATACGGGAAAGAATGTTGCGTGCGAGTTCCTGATCCGGAACCGGATCCCAGAAATCGGGTTCGGTGCCCCGTGCTGCTGCAGTTGATACGAAAAGCATGACAAGCAGGATGATGCCCGTGGAGAGTATGGCTATTTTAAGCGGTTCTTTTACTGCAATCCGCATTGTTGCTCGTCGATACAGTTCGCCGCGGCATGAGCTGCGATCGCGCCGTCCGCGGCAGCGGTAATAACCTGCCGGAAGGGTGTCGCGCGGATGTCGCCTGCGGCGAAAAGTCCTCGTATGGAGGTCTGCATGTATTCGTCAGTTATGAGATAACCGCTCGCGTCTTTCTTCGCGAGTGCGGCAAGCTCGGTTCGTGGATTCATGCCGACAAAGATAAATACCGCGTCACAGGACAGGGTTTCCTTCTCTCCGTCCTGGGTGCTTTCAAGTTGCACCCCCGTTACCTTGTTCCCGTCACCAAGAATTTCTGTAACGATGGTGTTGAACCGGGTACGTATATGGGGATTCTTGATGGTGCGTTCGGCAATCGCTTTTTGAGCGCGGAATTCGTCCCGCCGGTGGATGATGGTTACCCGGTCGGTAAGATGTGCGAGAAAACCTGCTTCGTCGCATGCCGCGTCGCCGCCTCCTACCACCACGATGTGGCGGTTCTTGAAGAACGGTCCGTCGCACGTGGCACAGTAGGAAACACCCTTGCCGTAGTATTCTTCTTCGCCGGGAACGTCGAGATGACGGTGCTCCGCGCCGGTTGCCACGAGAACCGTGCGTGCCTGATAGGTCACCGGGTTTTCCTCGGGTGATTCGATGGGAACCACGAACACGTTGTCCTTCCGTCCAAGACCGGTTACCTTGCCGTAGGCAAACTCAGCTCCGAACTGCTCGGCCTGTTTTTTCATGTTCTGGGCAAAGTCAAACCCGTTAATGGGTTCCAGAATACCGGGATAGTTCTCGAGCCGGTCTATGAGAACCGCCTGACCTCCCTCGCTTTTTTCTTCTATTACAAGGGTTTTAAGGTTCGATCGTCCGGCATATTGGGCTGCCGAAAGACCGGCGGGCCCGGCGCCGATTATTATCATGTCGTAGAGTGTTTCCATGGATATAATGTACGGAGTGTTGTGCTATTCAGTCAAGCCAGTAAATTTTGTCAGGGGCCTTTTCGTTCAGATACATGCGTGAATAACGGCCGGAATGTTCTACCCGGATATCGTCCGGGAAATAGGTTGTATGCAGGAACCAGACGACATCAAGAATGTCGGGAAAGGACTCCGACATGCTGTAGCGGTAGTAGAGCTCCGCGTCTTCCAGCTTGGCTATTTTGACCGGATCGTGGGTGGCGTCCGGATCTATGGCCGCGCGTATTTGACTGCGCAAACCGCCGTACCAAGCATGGGTTACTGAAAGAAGATTGAGTTTCTTGCTTTCGTCCATGCGGTATAGTTCAAAAAGACCGGCAACAGACGGGACCTTGAGGGTCACCTCGTATTTGTCGGCTTTTTTGAGGGGCGACCAGACAAGGGTGTAGTACGCTTCACCGTTTTTGATTGTTGAGCTGATGACCGGCTTCATTTCCTGCATGTATACCACCCGCTCCCATGGTAGCGCATCCCGGGATATTTGAACACCCGTTTTTCCAGACGCTTGCCAAAAGGCGCGTGGTTTGGTATATTCAACAAGCAATATGAATCATGGCGCCGCCTTGAAACCTTCGGTTTCTTTGGGCGGCGTTAGGAAAAGATAGTACGTATGTGCTATCGCACATGGCGCCGTACCCAAGCGGTAAGGGAGAGGTCTGCAAAACCTTTATGCAGCAGTTCGATTCTGCTCGGCGCCTCGTTTACAGCCGTTCCGGTAACCCCGGAGCGGCTTTTTTTTTGCTGCTATCAAAATTGTTGAAGACTGCTACCAAAATTGTTGAAAAAATCTCCGGTTTTTTTGTTTGCGACGTCCTGCGGGATCTTGCGCTGGAAAATCCCCGTGGCTCTGTTTGTGTTTTAGTGGAAGAAACGTCCAAAATAGTCATTACTGTTCCTGTCACAGGAACAAAATAGTAAATATGTTCTTGACGCAGGAACAATAGGGCATTACCATATCAGATATGGATACTCGCACTATAACCGAACTCGAGACTGCCATGAGCCGGCGGATTGCTTCTCTTCCTTCGCGAATCAGGCTGTTTAGCCGGGAATACGGGGCCCTTCCCCGTGCCCTCCTTTTAACCGGTTCCCGGGGCGTCGGGAAAACGACCTTTCTCCTGCACCATGCGCGGGAGAGCCGGATGCTCTATTTTTCTGCGGACAATCCGATGCTCGCCGGAGAGCTGCTCTACGAAACGGTAAAGTCCATGTTCATGGCTGGCTACGAGGGCGTGATCGTGGACGAGGTCCATTATGCGCGTGACTGGAGCCTTCACCTGAAAGCGTTGTATGATGATTTTCCTGCACATCGCCTCTGGGTAAGCGATTCGTCCGCCCTTGTCCTACGTGCCGCTCTTGGAGACACCTCCCGCCGCTATGTGCCGATCCGCATGCCGCTTCTTTCATTCCGCGAGTTTCTTTATCTCGAGACAGGTGTCGACTATCCTGTGTGCGATCCATTCAGCGGTTCGGTGAAGTTGCCGGTAGAGCCAACGTCCGCAATTCTTGGTTCCTTCCGGAAGTACCGTTCCTTCGGAACGCGTCCGTTTTATGGCGAAGGTAATTTTGAGGATCGCATGCTCGCCGTTCTCGATAAAACCTTGTACTCCGACGTTCCTTTTTTTCTACCGAATATTACGGACGGAAATCTCAGGCTTATGAAGGCGATAACCGGCACGCTTGCCGCCGCAAGCATTCCCCGGCTCCAGGTGCGCTCTCTCTGTGCGGACTGGAGCGTCGGGGCCGATAAGCTTTATCAGATTCTGGGCGTGATGGAATCGGTCGGCGTTTTGCGGATCGTGCGGACCGAGAACGATACCAAGGCTAAATCTGCCGGCGACAAACTTTTTTTCGCCGACCCCGCTTTTTATTCCGTGCTTCGCGGAAGTCTTGGAACCTCGCGCGAGGCGCTCGTGGCTTCTCTCTGCGCCGACGCCGGATGGACGGTGGAGACAACCAAGGATGACTCGACGGGTGATTTCGTGATCACGAGACCGTCTGTGCGAGGCATAGAGAAGCTGAAGATCGAAGTGGGCGGCGCCTCGAAGAAGATCAAGAACGCCGACTTCGTCATCCGCGATGACATCGATTACCCGGCTGGCAACACAGTACCGCTGTGGTTATTGGGGATGGGGTGGTAATGAATGTAGCAAACTTTAATGAAAAACTTAGATTTATCGTTGAAAACGGAGATCTGTCCATAAACGGAGTGCTTTATCGCGAGTACAGTGATGCCTTTGATGAATGGTATGGAGATCCAATATGGTACGGCGATCCAAAATCGTATGTTGATCCATTACCTGAAGAATTTTGTATCGATCCCGGCTACCCTGAGTCCGACTTCAGAGAATGGGTTGCGAGCCGATTGCTCAATGTAGGTGATGAGGATCCAGAAATTAGCGTTGAGCACCTCGAAGAAGAAATTGATCGGATTAAGAACGCACGAAAGGATTGATAACCTTGCTTTACTTAGCCAGGTTCATGCTTGAGTCGCATAGTGCTGCTTTCCCGGAAGTTGGTATTCCTGGCACTTTTCAGGAAATGTACCAAAATATCATTTTTTGGTACATTTGATTGACATCTGTCCCAAAATCGTTGAAAATGGGACATATGAACAGCTTTGATCCGAAAAGACCGAATAATGCACTGCCGTTTCTACCGCCCGATACGGCAAAAACGGAAACCGTAGCCATTCTAAAGCAGGAGAGCCGCGCTCTTCGCGCTCTTGGTGAGCTCAAGGGAATTGCAAACATTATTCCCAACCAGTCGATCCTGATCAATGCAATTGTTCTTCAGGAAGCCAAGGACAGTTCAGAAATCGAGAATATTATTACGACCCGGGATGATCTCTACAAGGCTGTTTCAGCCACCAGTTTGAAGGCTGATCCTGCCGCGAAAGAAGTCGTGCTGTATCGGGAAGCGCTGTATGAAGGTTTTACGAAGATACGCACTCGCGGTCTTCTGTCTATAAACGATATCATCGACGTGCAGCGATTGCTCATACAGAATGATGCAGGCATCCGGAACACGAGCGGTACAGCGCTCGTCAACGATCGTACGCATGAAGTGATGTATACACCGCCTGATGATTATACCGTTATCAATGCTCTTCTCAAGAATTTCGTTGAGTATCTCAATGGTGACGAGCCGACGCTTGCGAAAATGGCGATCATGCATTATCAGTTTGAGACCATTCATCCTTTCCATGACGGTAATGGAAGAACGGGACGTATCATCAATATGCTGTATCTGATTCTCAAGGAATATCTGGACATCCCGATTCTCTATCTCAGTTCATATATCATCAGAAACAAGACACGCTACTACGAGCTTCTTTTGTCGGTCACGAAGGACGATGCATGGGAAGAGTGGATCCTGTTCATTCTGAAGGGTATCGAAGAAATCGCGAAAGATACGATACTCAAAATACGGAAGATCAGGGAGCTTCTCGATTCAACGATTGCGATCGTCAAGGACACGTTGCCCGGAATCTACTCGAAGGAGTTGGTCGAAACGCTATTTGTCAATCCATATTGCAAGGGCGAGTTTCTCGTCACTTCGCTGGGCGTCGAACGGAAAACCGCAGCGCGATATCTCAAGCAGTTAGAGGATTCGGGAATTTTGGAATCCGTAAAGGTTGGTACCGAGCGAATTTTTATACACACGGAACTTATCCAGCTGCTGAAGGAATAGATTGAACAGTCTTTTTTCTACTGCTACCAAAATTGTTGAAAAAATCTCCGGTTTTTTTCACTTGACCTTGCCCCGAGGGCAGTCTTTACAATATCAGTATGTATACAATCGGTGATTTTTCCCGGATTAACCGGATCAGTACCAAGACCCTGCGGCATTATGACCGGATCGGCCTTTTCAAACCGGCAAAGGTTGACGAGTGGACCGGGTACCGGTACTACGAGCAGCGCCAGCAGCTCGAGATTGCCCGGATTCTTGAGCTTCGCGATCTCGGATTTACCCTCGATGAGATCAAGCGAAGTATCCGCGATGACTCAGCGATGGCCGGAAGTCTTGAATCCCAGATCGGGAAGCTGGAAAAGGAACGGGTGTATCTGGGTAGGAGAATCGAAAAAGCCCGTGAATACCTCGAATTACTGAAAACACAGCAAACCGGAATCCGGGTGCCGGAACTCAAACCGCTTCCCGGGGTTATTGTCGCCTCCATGCGTACGCGGATTCCCTGTTATGACACCTTTTTTGATATTGTCCCCAAAATGGGCGACTATATGCGCTCGGTTGGAGCGGTGTGCCGGGAGCCTCCGTACTGCTTTACCATCTATCATGACGGTGAATACCGGGACAGCGATATAGACGTTGAAATCTGTGAAGCGGTTGTGGCGCACTGCAAGGAATCCGACCGGGTCAAGTTCAAAACGATAGACGAGGTTTCGCTTGCTGCCTGCCTCATGCACAAAGGCCCGTACAGCACCTTTCACAGGACCTACAATGCCCTGTTTGGCTGGATTCCGGCAAACGGGTACCGTGCGGTCGGGAATCCCCGGGAATCGTACATCGACGGAATCTGGAACAAGGATGATCCGGAGGACTGGTTGACCGAGGTGCAGGTGCCCATTGAGCGTGACGTGTAGTACTGCTATTAAAATTGTTGAAGACTGCTACTAAAATTGTTGAAATATTTTTTAAGAATTTCTTGACCTTGCCCTTGGGTCATGGCTCAGAGTTACGGCAAGGAGCAAAACATGACAGAAGTTGTACAGGTGGAAGGACTTTCGAAGTCGTATGGGCCGGTATGCGCAGTCAGCGATCTCTCGTTTACGGTGCATTCCGGCGAGATCTTCGGGATTGTCGGGCCGAACGGGGCGGGGAAGACTACGAGTATCGAGTGTATTCTGGGCACGCGACGAAAAGACTCGGGGATTGTCCGGATGCTCGGTATGGATCCCGTTCGGGACCGGCGGGCGGTGTTTGCGCAGGTCGGGGTGCAGTTTCAGGATTCAGCCTGGCAAACGGGAATCCGGGTGCACGAGATTTGCCGGACGACGGCCTGTCTCTACGATCCTGAGCCCGAGTGGAAGCCATTACTGGAACACTTTGATTTGATGAAGCGGTATAACCAGCCGGTGGCAGCGCTCTCCGGCGGGGAGAGGCAAAAACTTTCCATTCTGCTTGCCTGTATGCACAAGCCGCGTCTCGTTTTTCTTGACGAGCTCACCACCGGGCTTGATCCGCTCGCGCGCCGCGAGGTGTGGAAGCATATTGAACAGCTGAGGGACGAAGGAACTGCGGTGGTGATGAGTTCCCATTACATGGACGAGGTGGAGAATCTTTGCTCCCGGGGACTCATGCTCAAGAACGGTAGGTGCGTCGCGATTGGCAGCATAGCGGATCTTGTTGCGCACGGCGGTGGAAAAAATCTTGATGAATCCTATATCAATGTGATGGGGGCGTGAAGCATGAATACACGGAAAATTGGAATAATCGCAAAAACGGAGCTGGTTCTTTCGTTGCGGAGTCTGGATCTGATTCTCTTCGGGTTTCTCATGCCCCTGGCGATCATCATTGTTATCGGTCTCATTTACGGTGATCATGGCACAGGGCAGGGCATGATTGAGCGGAATATCGGGTCCTGGATTTCGATCGGAATTTGCGCGATGGGGCTCATGGGTCTTCCTCTGACGCTGGCGGATTATCGCGAAAAGAAGGTGCTCAAGCGGCTGCAGGTAACTCCGGCCTCGCCGGTACTGTTGCTCGGTGTTCAGCTGTTGGTGAAGGGAGTAGTCGCGCTGCTTTCCGGACTTCTCGTACTTCTTGCCGCCGTTTTCCTCTTCGATTACTCGATTGCGGGATCGCCGGTCACGACGGTCCTTGCGTACCTCGTCGTCCTCCTGGCGATCTTTTCAATCGGGTTGTGTGTCGCGAGTATCGCGCCCGATAGCAAGAAAGCCGGCCTCCTATGCTCGATTCTCTACTTTCCCATGCTTCTTTTTTCCGGTACGACCATTCCATTCGAGGTGTTTCCGAAGGGAGTACAAAGCTTCGCGTCGGTTCTCCCGCTCACGCAGGGAATCAAATTTATAAATACAGTTTCACTTGGTGGTTCGTTCCGGGACGCGATGGCGCCGGTGCTGATTTTATCGGGAATTTTTGTGGTGTGTACCGCGGTCGCGCTTAAAACTTTCCGCTGGGACATGGATGCATAAAAAAAAGCCGTCCCACCGGTATTTCCGGCGGGACGGCCTTGTTATGCTGGTTGTGGTCAAGCGAGAATATCGACCTTTGCGCCGAGCGCGGGGTCGGTGATAGTCTCTCCCATCATTTCTGTGAGAGCTTTGCCCTGACTCTCCGCGGAGTCCATGGCAAGCTTCTGAACCTGTGTGGCGGCGTCCATCTGGACCTGCGCCTGAGAAAGTCCTGTAGAAAGTGCTACTATATCCATACCGTAAAGGTAGGTGATGAAGGGACTAAAGTCAAGGGAAAAGGTCTGTCCACGCGCGATTCTTTCTGCTATGGTAATTAAATGACTATGGAAACAAAACTCAGGGACCGCACCTACCGGGCGTCCTGCGCTTCTCTCGGCATATATTCGGCGAGCGTTATCGCGCTTCCCATTTGTCTCGTGGCCATTTCGAAAGAACTGGGCTTTTCCCTCACGCAGAGCGGGGCTCTGGGGCTTTTTGCCTCGGTTGTCCAGTTCGTCATGCTGATATCGAGCTCGTTCTTCGCCGCTCGCTTCGGGAAAATCCGGGTTATCCGGGGCGGTCTCGTGGTACTCGCGGCCGGTCTCGTTTTGTTCATCCTGAGCAAATCCTGGATTCATGCGGCCCTGCTCATGCTCGTTATCGGCGCCGGAAGCGCCCTGCTCGACGCGCTTTTGACCCCGATAGTGGAAGACCTCTATCCAAAAGATGACGGCTCAAAGATGAACCTCCTGCACGCGTTCTGGCCGGTGGGAACCCTGGTGTCAGTGCTCCTGCTCGGACAACTGCTGACGATGGGTGTGAGTTGGCGCTACCTTTTTACCGGTATCGCCGTCGTCATGCTGCTTGTGATGTTCTGGTTTCCTTCTTCGCGGAAGATCCGCCTTCCGGCGAACCGGACGGATTTCAGCCACATGGGCGAGATTCTCTCGCTCAGGCGGTTCTGGCTCTTCGGATCCGCGCTCGGATTCGCCGGTGGTGCCGAAGGGGCTTTTACCTTCTGGTCTGCGAGTTACATACAGCTTTCTTTTGACCAGCTCCCCCGTGCCGGCGCCTTCGGAACGGCGGCCTTCGCGCTCGGCATGGCAATCGGCCGGTTTTCGTCGAGCCGGATCGCCGGAAAAATCGGCTTGCGCCGGCTCATCATCATTTCCCTGTTGTGCGGGGTACTCGTGAGCGGCGGATTTTTCTTCGTCAGGAATTTGTTTACCCTGTACGCATTTTTGGCAGTGATTGGCCTCTGTATCGCCACACTCTGGCCGAGCATCCAGTCGTATGCCGGCTCCCAGCTCGCAGTCGACCCGACCATCCTCATGATATTTCTTTCCTGCTTCGGCCTTCCCGGCTTCAATTCGGCGACATTCATCATGGGCGTTATAGGGGACCGGTGGGGCCTGCGCGCGAGTTTCATCGTCGCGCCGGTCTACATCCTCTTTGCGCTCATTCTCATGCTGATTGACCGGAAGCTTGGAAAAAAGACCGTTCGATAAACTCTACGGAGCGTTTATTGTTATTTTATTCCGCCGCCGCTACACTCCCTTTGTAAGCGAGGTGCCAATCATGGATTGCAGGAAGACCGGAACATTGATTTATACCCTCCGCCGGGAGGCGGGATTAACCCAGCAGGGGCTTGCCGATCTCATACATGTGAGCGACAAGGCCATCTCGAAGTGGGAGCGGGGACTCGGTTGTCCTGATCTTTCGATCATGCCGCACCTGGCCCGGGTATTCGGTATTTCGGTTGACTGCCTTCTGGAAGGGGACCTCGGTATAGAGGATGACAAGGGAGTGAACATGAAAAATCTGAAGTTTTACGTATGTCCGACCTGTGGGGCACTTGGTACTGCTACCAAAATTGTTGAAACAATCTGTTGCGGAAAAAAACTGGCTCCGCTCGAAGCGGTTGAAGCCGCTGAGGCTGACCGGCTCCGGGTTGAGACGGTGGAAAACGACTATTACATTACCACGGATCATCCCATGACCCGGGAGCATCATATTTCGTTTATCGCGTTTGTGAACGGCGATACGCTCATCATGAAGAAGCTCTACCCGGAGTGGAATGTCGACGTCCGTATTCCCCGGATCAGCCGGGGTAACCTCGTCTGGTATTGTACGGAGTGCGGCCTCATGAGGCAGAAGATATAGGAGATTTCATGGCTACTGTATTACTGGTACTTATCTATGTTGCGTTTATCAGTCTGGGATTGCCGGACGCGCTTCTCGGTGCCGCCTGGCCCGCCATGCGCCCCGGGTTTGCCGTTCCGGTCAGCTTTGCCGGAATCCTGCAGGTCATCATCGCCGGCGGCACGATTGTCTCGAGCATGAACTCGGGGCGAGTGCTGCGCCGCTTCGGCACCGGGAAGGTTACCGCGTTCAGTGTCGGTCTGACAGCGATCGCGCTTCTCGGGTTCGGCCTGCTCCCGTCGTTCTGGTGGCTCATCGCCGCCGCCATTCCGCTCGGTCTCGGTGCCGGTTCGGTTGACGCCGGGCTTAACGCCTTTGTGGCCGAGCATTACGAGTCGCGGCACATGAGCTGGCTCCACAGCTTCTGGGGTGTCGGTGCGCTTTCCGGACCGCTTCTTCTTGCCCTGTTGCTGCGGAACAATTACTCGTGGCGCACGGGGTATCTTTCTATTGGTGTGTTCCAGTGGGTGCTTGTTGTCGTTCTCATCGTTTCAATTCCGTTGTGGAAGAAAGTTGCCGCACGTTCGGGGGTCGCGCCGGTGGATTCGTCGGTAGAACACCCATCTCTTGCCCAGGTTGTTTCCATGCGCGGCGTCCCCTTTGCCCTCGTCACCTTTTTGTTTTATTGCGGTATCGAGGCGTCCATGGGATTGTGGGGCGGAACCTACCTTGTCGCGGTAAAAGGTTTTGAACCGGCCGCCGCCGCGTCATGGGTTTCGGCATTTTTCGCGAGCATTACCACCGGGCGTTTTCTCACCGGATTCGCCACGTTCAAAATAAGCAACAATAACCTTATCCGGGGCGGGGCGATCATCATCATCGCCGGCGTCATCCTCATGTTGGCGCCGCTTCCGGTTGCCGCGACGCTTGCCGGGTTCCTGCTCGTGGGATTCGGCTGCGCACCTATCTTTCCCTGTATGCTCCATGAAACGCCGGTGCGCTTCGGGAGCACGCACGCGCAGTCGGTCATGGGCGTGCAGATGGCGTTCGCCTACATCGGCACTACCTTCCTGCCGCCGCTGTTCGGCTTTGTGTCGTCGGTGACGAGTCTCGCGCTGCTGCCGGTCTTTTTGCTCGGGTACATCGCCGTGCTATTCGTGAGCTCTGAACGGCTGCGGACGATTCGCGCGGGGAGCTGAGCACCCCGCCGGGATGTTGAACCGTCGCGGGGAGTTGAGCACCCCGCCGGGTGTTGAGCTGTCGCGGGGAGTTGAGTACCCCGGCGGCGTGTTGAACAGAACGCGGGGTGCAAACACCCCGGCGGGAGATGATCAATACCCTTCTTCGAAGATGTAGCGATACCGGGTCTGGTTTTCGCGTATGCGGTCCCTGATAAAACCGAAAAGGGCTGCGAGCGTGTGTGCGTCGGGAACATCGTGGAAGATGTAGTCGTACTCAGTTTTGGGATTTGGTGTATACCAATGCGCGCCGTGTTCCAGAAGAAGACGGGTCATCGGGAAGTTTCCGGCGCGTGCCGCCGCGAAGGCGGGGTTCGTTTCCGGGGTTTCTCCATGGATGGGCAGTCCTTTCCCGATGAGTGTTTCCATGTGTTCCACCGATACGGTTTCCGCGAGTTCAGCGGGAACCTTGTCATTGTAGTGGCCGTGTGTAAACATGTATCCCACTTCACCTGGTTCAGAATAATAGATTTCCTCGAGTTCGGGATACGCAAGAATTTTACGAATAATGATTCTGTTGAGGAACCAGTCATCGGGGGTGACGCCGTGCGCGTTGAGATCCTGAACGGCTGCAATGTCTTCCGCCCAGATTGCGGCGAGGAGAATATCCTTGTGGTACCAGCGGATGGCAAAGTCCGGCATTGTTTCTTTGAGATGTTCGACACGCTTGCGGTTACCGTTCGCGACCGCGTAAAAGAGACTGGATGGACCGGTATTAGTGCTGGTATAGCCGGAAAAATCCATTGCGTCATCATCAACCTTTTTTCGTTCTTTGCCGGGACTGTTTTTCATAAACAGTGTGTCGCTTTCACCGGACTGTGAAAGCCATGCAAGAATGGTCATGCCCTTCCGGTATCCGGGAAAGTGCAAGGCTGCCGTTGGGGGGAGCAGGCGATGCTGGTTGGCACCGAAGAAGAGCAGAATTCGGGCCGCGGTATAGTTTCGATTCTTGATTGCGAGCATGAGCGGGCTGTAGGGACTTTCCGCTACCGGATCCGGATGCGCACCAAGGGTCAGAAGATGGAAAAGCAGATGGATGGACGATTCGTCAAGCGCATGGTATATCGCGGGAAGGGTTTGTGTTACGCCCTCTGTTGTACTGCTTACCAGCGTGTTCGCGTTGGCCCCTTGCGCAAGTGCGTATAGTGCCGCCGCGGTATCACCTGATTTTATCGCCCTGAAAAGCCGGACGGAACGCTCGTCATTCCGTGCCTTAAGGTTTACACCAGTATCTTTCATGTGTTGCTTGAGTCCGTCGGAATCCGGGAAATAATGAATGATTTGCAGGATGACCGGCAGTACTATTTCTCCTCTGCCGTCCGGCCAGTCCGGCCGGGCACCCCGTTTAATGAGATACGGTACATGGTGTGAGTCAGCAAGAGAGAGCGCAATTGCCAGGAGACTTTTCCCGTCATGATCCCATGCGTTAACGAGTGACGGATTTTTTTCGAGGAGCTGATCCATAAGGCCGACGAGGTCGCCCTTCATGGCGTTCGTGAATACATCAACCTGATCAAACAGGTCTTCCGGAACCATGTCGGGGTACGATTGAATCAATTTTGACACAAGGACTTCCCGCGAGCTTCCTGCGGCAATGGCAAGGAGGAGATGTTGTTTTTGTCCGAGCGTTTCCCGCAGGGATTCGTTTTCATGAACGAGATCGAAGGCTTTATCATCAAACCCCCATTTTGCATAAAAGGTGAAGGTGTCGATCGCGATGTTCGTATCAAGGAGTCCCTGCTGATGAAAGAGGTCAACAAGGCCGAGCGGCAGACCGGTTGTATCAATGCGGCACGGGTCAGGCTTCTTTGCCGCGAGCCAGAGTTCGGCCACCCGGTATGAACGGTGTTTCATGGCCAGTGTCCATGGATTTCCCGGATTCATGGAGAGCGAGAAATCAGGTAGCGGATAATTCCGCTCGTGGAGGAGCCGGATCAGATCTGCCCGGTCGGACTCGATGGCGGGGAGGAGAACCTGTGTAAAATCGGTATGTATTCCGTCGAGAAGCGGCTCAAGGATTTCCTTGCCTGACACAAAGGCCGCAAGTTCTACCAGCGGGCGTTCTACCGGTGTTCGGATTATGGAATACCCGCCGTCGTGTAATACGTTGAGTCGTGAAGCGTACTGTTGATTGACTGTCCAGAACTTCGAGTCAGTTTTAAACACAATATCGGTCGGCATGCCTGCTTCGATGAGCAGGCGGACCGTTTCCGGATCGCTGCCGAAAAGCAGGGAGGAGGGAGGAATCATTTCTTCTATGGGAAAGGAAGTCCTTCTGGTCGTACAATCGGAGAAGCGGACGTTCTTTTCCCTGATGAGCCAGGAAAGGAGGCGGGGGTTCCGGTGGATTGCAGCATGCACGAACAGGTCTTCTTTATTAAAGTAGTTATCAAGATGACGGGTGAGTTTTTTGAAATCGGTAATCTTCGGATTGAATGCGAAGGACCGGGCTGCCTCAATACAAACCGCTTCCCGTTCTATTTCAAGGAACCATGCGTTAATCGCCTCTGGCGTACCAAGCGCGTAAATCCAGTATTCCAGCGGAATGGACAAGTACTCGGCATCGATTTCTGTCTTGTATACCGTTTCTTCGGAAAGGGACGCGAGCAGGTCGGAATAGTCATAATCAAGTTCGGAAAAAAGGGCGCGGGCAAAATCGGGATGGTTTGCCGCAAGTTCCAGAAGTGTCCAGGGATCAAACTTCTGTTTCTTGTAATCCTGTTTATCCATGGTGCCGTGAAGCAATTCAGATGCAAAAATGGTTGCCTGTACATCGGGTAACTCGGCCGCAACCTCCAGAAATACCTTGTGATCGTAGTGCGGGAGTTCGCGGATAAATTCCATATTTTCGAGAGACGTGGCAAAGGCGGTAAGGATACCGCTTCGCATGGCGCGTTCAAATGCTTCCGGCGTGAGGCTGTAGAGGCGTTCAATAAATTCCGTCCGGTCAAGGATAAAGGCGATAAAGGCCAGGTACTGGAATTCGGAGCGCTCATAGGTCGCGGTATTCTGCCGGTAGAGGTAATCACCATCTACCCGCTGCGGGAAATGGACTGACGCAAACGCGAACGCGTCCGTGAGAACACGGCAGGCGGTCTCCGTATCGCCACGGTAGAGTGCGTGGAGGATGGTATTGATGTCCTGTTCATACCGGATGAGGGGGCGGATATCGCTCTGCTGCAGGGTGCCCTTTTCCCGGTGGTAGCTGATTATCTCGCCGGTGAGTTCTTCCCGGAGCGAAGCATTCGCCGGATGATAGACATAGCCGGGGAAGGGTGCGCTCTGGTGCATCATGGCGAGGAAGGATTCGCGGGTAAACGGTTCTCCTGAGTCGAGGAGATTCATGACGAGCGGATCATAAATGAAGGGCTGGTGCGGTACGAAGATCTCCAGAAGATTCATGGTGTACCCGTCACTTGATACGGTTGCGGGAAGGTCGTACCCTTCGACAATCAGCTGGTAGAGACTCCCGGAATCTTCCGCGGCTACAAGCTGATAGAGATTGTCCGCAATATCATTGGGAAGGTCGCGGGCAGAAAGGTGAAAAAAGGCAAGTGTGCATAGCGTGAACAAAAAGGTGCGTTTCATGCGCACCATGATACGATGTATTTCCCGGGTGCACAACCGCGGAAAGTAGCGCACCCCGCCGGGGAGCTGAGCAGAACGCGGAAAGTAGCGCACCCCGCCGGGGAGTTGAGCAGAACGCGGGGAGTGGCGCACCCCGCCGGGTTTTACGCGCCGCGGCGGTAGCGGATTTCGTTTCCTTCGTCATCGACAAAGAGTATGGAGCAGCCGTCAATGATGATGCGGTCGTATTGGAGGGTCATGCCACGGCCGTCGATTTCCATGATGAGTGTTCCGTTCATGAAGGTCCAGCTGCCGGAATCGTAGAGTTCCTCATCTTTGTATGATTCATACCGGTTGGCAAAAACGTCATCGAGCAAAATGATGACATCCCACTCGGCACCTGTTTCCACATATAGCGGTCCGACGATGTCAGCATGACGGATTCCTTCCGGGCCCTGGTACCCCGCTTCGTATGTCCAGTCAATTTCGGCGATACAGGTATCCATCCATTTTTCACCGGGGTATATCGAGGCAATTTCCGCTTCAATATAGAAGATCGTATTATGTACCGGCATGCCACCGGCTTCGAGGGTTTCACGAAATTCTGCAACCTTGTCCGCCGCTTCGTTCCAGTCGATGTAGAGCGGTACTGTTTGCTTTTCCATGGTATCCCTGATTGATACATCGCGATAATCTGTCAAACGGATTGATTCAAACACCGGTCCGATTTCTGACACCATACCTTCCGTGGTGCAGCCCGCATGAAGTGAAATACGCAAGGTTCGTACCCGGCCGTTTGCGATGAACAGCTTCTCGCTGGCTGCATAGCCGTTTATCAGTTCAAGTGACTCAATGTGTGCCGGGACGGCGAAGCGAACTTTTTCTCCGAGACCGGTTCCGTAAATTCCTTCGACCCAGGCGGTTTTCTCTGACCGGTCAAAGAGGTTTGATTCGTGATATTTCTTCCAGGAGGATCCATCATACAGATGTGAACTTGCCCCGACGAGCGGAATTCCCGGCGCACTAAAAAACGCCATCGTACGGGTATCGTCATCGCTGTCGGGAGCCTGCGCCGCAAGCGGACCTGTGAGAAAGAGCATGACGGTAAACATAAGAAAACATAGTCTCATGGCATATATGATACCATGGATTTTCAGAATCGGCAGGTGCGAGGCGATCAGCCCCCACAGAGGGCTGATCGCCTCCGAGGAAGACGGGCTTACGCGCGCAGGTTTTCCTCCGTTCCCGGAGCCATCTTGTGGAATTCGGTAATCGTGGTGCAGGGATAGTCCGTGCATTTCCCGCAATTCTGTACACTCTTGGCGAGAGCGCATTTGCGGATTTCGCACATTGAGCAGTAGCCAACCTGTACACCGTCGGTCGCGTGGCAGCCGTGACAGTTGATCATCTCGGGGGTAAAATCGAAATTGTGGGCAACCTTCCATTCTTCGGCGGTTTTTTTCCTGAGTTCGTCGTCGTTGGTCATGGACGCGATGTACGCGCCGCACTGTGCGCAGTCGATCCCGCAGAATGCAATCATTTTTTCCATGGTAATCCTCCATCTGTTGGGTATGGAGGCAGTATGACAGGGTAACTCTGACATCTCGTGTCAGTGTTTGCGGACTGCTACGAAAATTGTTGGTTTTTTTCGACGATTTCGGCGGCTCGGGCACGCATGCGTTCACGGAGAGCTGGCGGGGAGATGATGGACACGGTTCCGGGAAGACCCATGATCCAGGATAACACCCATTCGCCAGTGGGAAAATGGCCGCGTACCAGAAGGGATCCGTCTTCCTGTTCGGTAATGGCGTCCCGGTCAAAGTATTCGGCGATTCGTCCCCGGGCTTCCCGCCCGATTACGAAGGCTATGTCCTCAAATTCTTCCTTTTCCCATTCTTTTCTCCAGGGCCGCTCGGCGAGATCGGCAACCGGACCGGTGCGTACGAGACCGGTTTGCTCAATTGCCTCAATCCGGGCAATGCGAAAGCAGCGGAACGCGCCCCGTAACCGGCACCAGGCGTACAGGAACCAGGACTGCCAGAAAAAAAGGAGGGCGGCGGGTTCAATGTCCCGAGTCGTTTCCATGCCGTTTACGTCGCAATACGTCATTCTGATAACTGATGATGCGGAAATGGACTCGTCCAGCAGGTCGATAACCGACTTTTCGCGGTTCGAGGGCGTCAGTTCGATGAATACACGGTTCGACGGACAGGGAATTCCCTTGGCTCCCGATTCGGTAAGGAGCAGGGTGAACTTCCGCTTGAGACTTTCGAGTTCGGTCTGGGGGCAGACGCCGGACAGTCCGTCGAGGGCGGAGATGATGCGCTGAATCTCGCCGGTAGAAAAAAGCTGACCGGTCATGCGGAACCCGTCTATAAGGGAAAAACCGCCATCCCGCCCGGTAGTAGCGTAGACGGGAAATCCCGCTTCGGAAAGGGCCTCTACATCGCGGTACACGGTGCGCTCGGATACTTCGAGCTCTTCGGAAAGCCAGCGTGCGGAGACGCGTTTGCCCGAGAGGAGGATGGTGAGGAGTGCGAGAAGTCGTTCTGCTTTCATCAGAGAGTCATTCTACTACACTGCTATCAAAATTGTTGAAAGTTTTTTTAGATATTGAGGCAGACGGCGAAACCCGGCGCGGTCTGGCAATTCTCACAGCCGTTCGAAGAGGTGGCCATGATGGGCGGAAGATTGAAAAGATAAAAAAACACGTGCCAATAAGTCCATAATGCCGTACTATGAGGTCATGAATGGTATGCAGGTATCCGACAGTATTCGTATTCTCGAAATAACACGCAATGAAGCCGACCGGTTTTCCCGTGAATTCCCGGATGACGATTCCGCGGATCCAACCTTTTCGCGCTGGTCCGCGGCCGATGTGCTCCATCATCTGACCACCTGGGTCGC
>MWCL01000013.1 GCA_002070025.1 Spirochaetes bacterium ADurb.Bin215 | reverse complement strand
CGTCGAACACCGGACGGTGAGTTCCCGGCTTCCCCGAACGAGAAAGAATCCCCTGTTTCCAGTGAACTATCTTGATCGTGAAATACGGAAGAACTCGGCGGCGCATTGTCGGGAGACGGTCCGGGGAGACCGGGAGGCAGGAATGACGATGGCGCGGATGGTGATAACGCTCGGATACCACACCTTCCGCAAGCCCTACCGGATTGACAACCGGGTGGCGAGGGCGGAAACGAAGACGCATGCGGACATGGTCGGGCTTCTTGCAGCGAAAGAGGCCCGAAACGCATTCGAACGGCTATACACGAAGCGGCATGTGTGGACTCATCAGGTGCAGCAGGCTGAGTGGATGGAAGAAATCTGGCTGAGAAGAAAGAAAAACCCGCCGGTTGTGTGTTTCCGGACGGGTGTGGTACCCGAAAAGGGTCAGCCGGGCAACGGGTGGGTCGCCCGGCATCTTGTAGTGTGATCGCTATTTATCTGTTTTTGGTTTCAACAATTTTGATAGCAGTTTCTTACGTTGACAAACCGACTATCATTCTCTAGTATGGATCTACCATGACTGCAGAAGAACTCCGCCAAAAATATATTTCATTCTTTGAGAGCAAAGGCCATGTACGGATATCCGGAAAGTCCCTGCTTCCGGATAATGACCCTACTGTCCTGTTCACCACTGCGGGGATGCACCCGCTTGTTCCCTATCTTATGGGTGAAACCCATCCTGCCGGTACAAGGCTTACCGATTATCAAAAATGTATTCGTACCGGAGATATAGACGCTGTAGGAGACCCGAGTCATCTTACTTGTTTTGAGATGCTCGGGAATTGGTCTTTGGGCGACTATTTCAAGGAAGATGCCATCCGTTTCAGTTATGAATTCCTTACCAGCAAGGAGTACCTCGGTTTACCTCCGGAAAAATTGTCCGTAACTGTATTTGCCGGTGAAGATGATGTACCCCGAGATGACGAGTCTGCTGCTATCTGGGAAAGTCTGGGTATTCCCCGGGAACGTATTCATTTTATGCCGCGGTCCGACAACTGGTGGGGTCCTGCCGGGGAAACGGGCCCTTGCGGTCCTGATACTGAAATGTTTATTGACACCGGAAAGGCTGCCTGTTCAGAAGATTGCAAGCCCGGTTGTCATTGCGGAAAGTATATAGAAATCTGGAATGATGTATTCATGCAGTACAACAAGCAAAAGGATGGTTCTTTTGCAAAGTTGGATCGAAAATGTGTGGATACGGGTATGGGACTTGAACGTACCATTGCGATGCTTCAAGGCAAGAAGTCGGTGTATGAAACTGAAATTTTCAGACCGCTTATCGCTTGTGTTGAAGGTCTGTGCGGCAAGAAATTTGGTGATAGTGCCGATCATGATGTTTCCATTCGCATTATTTGTGATCACACACGCGCTGCGACTTTCATACTCGGCGACGAACGGGGTGTTCCTCCGTCCAATGTCGGTGCCGGGTATGTATTGCGCCGGTTAATCAGGCGAGCGGTTCGTCATGGACGCAAGCTTGGTATTGACGGGCTCTTTTTGTCGAATCCGGCCGAAATAGTTATCGATCAGTTTTCCGGTGCCTATCCGGAACTTGCCCAGAATCGCGATTTTGTTTTAAAGGAACTGGTTGCCGAGGAGCAAAAGTTTCTTGAAACTTTGAAGAAGGGTGAAGTTGAATTCGAGAAGATGCTCCCCAATCTTCTCAAGAATCCGCAGAAAACCATGTCTGGTCGTCTTGCTTTCAAGCTTTATGATACATACGGATTTCCTATTGAGCTTACCGAAGAGCTCGCCGGTGAAAATGGTCTTGCGGTAAACCGGGCTGAATTTGATGAGGCTTTCAAGAAGCATCAGGAATTATCCCGTGCGGGCAGTGAGCAGGTTTTCAAAGGCGGTCTCGCAGATCACTCGGAAAAAACAACTGCGTATCATACGGCGACCCACCTTCTTCAAAAGGCGCTTCGTATGGTCCTGGGCGATCATGTTGGACAAAAGGGATCAAATATTACCGCAGATCGTATGCGGTTCGATTTTACTCATCCGGAACCAATGACGGCGGAGCAGATCGCTACAGTCGAAAAAATCGTTAATGAGCAAATTTCGGCTGATCTTCCCGTCACTATGGAAATCATGCCGATTGAGGAAGCGAAAAAGAGTGGCGCGATGGCGTTGTTCGGTGACAAGTACGAGGATGTTGTAAAGGTGTATTCCATCGGTTCATTTTCCAGGGAGGTCTGTGGAGGCCCTCATGTTGAGCGTACCGGCGGGATGGGTACTTTCAAAATAGTAAAGGAACAGTCTTCGTCTGCCGGTGTTCGGCGTATACGGGCTGTACTTGATAACAGCTAAAATCGTAACCTCGGGTACTATGTACTGTTTACCGAGAGAACACTCCGAGATGAAACAAAGAAGGTATTGTATGAAGCGTGTAAGTTTTTTTATTTGTCTGAATCTTTTAGTTGCCGGTACCGTGATGGCACAATCCGATTTGCAGCCGATTGCAACGGTGAAGGTTCAGAAGAGTGAACCGATTACTCTCAGGCAGCTCAGAACCCGGGTTGAGGCTTATCAGAAAGAACTTGGAAGGGTTATGACTCTTGACGAGCGGAAGAAAGTGCTCGATACCATAATAAATGAACGGTTGGTCGTTCAGGCCGCAGAAAAAGAGGGAATGCGTATTCCCGATTCGGAAGTTAACCAGAATTTTATTCAAATGATCTCACAGCAGGTCGGTAAAAACGTTACCGAAGCCGAGTTTGCCCAATTGATCAAGGACCAGACCGGTCTTTCTCTTGACGATTACATGCGTGCGCAAAATGGAATGAGTCTTGCCGACTACAAGAACTTTCTCCGCAGTCAGATAATTGCGCAGCGGTATGTCATGGCAAAAAATCAGAGTGAACTTCAGAATCTCGCGGAACCCAGAGATGCAGATATACGTTCGTATTATGAGTTGAACAAGCAGAGTTTTGTTCAGCCCGATATGGTGAAAATATTCCTGGTGATCGTTCCCAAGGAAGGTAATCCCACCGCTGCTGAGGCCAAGCTTCGGGAGCTTCATCAAAGCTTGAAAGACAAGCCTGCAAATGCCGGCGAAATTCGGATTCGTTCCCAGGAGAAGAATTCAGGGTATCAGGCTGGTGAAATGTTTGTGAACAAAAACAGCGCGGCTTCCCGTCAGCTTGGAATTTCCATGGATGCTCTTCTCAAGATTTTCAGTATGGAAATCAATGAGGTTTCGGATGTTACTGAAACAGCAAATGATTTCCAGTGTTTTCTGGTACAGGAACGGTTTTCTGCAAAGATTCTTGAACTCAGTGATGTCGTGAAGCCGGGGACCAATATTACCCTCTACGAATATATCAAGCGGAATATGCATGCCCAGTCTACAAATCAGGCAATAAACAATGCGCTTACCCAACTGATAAATGAGTTAAGAAAACCGGAAAATTATCAAATCCTCCGTTCAGATGCGGAGCTCGACAGCATCTTGTCCTGGTAGCAGAATGGCAGGACGAAGAAAAGGCAGAATAATTGCGTTCCAGGCTTTGTATTCCTGGGACGTTTCGAAACGGCCCGTTGATGAACTTCTTGAGTTCGACTGGCTTGAAAGTACAAAACGCGAGAAACTGGGCGAGGAAGGCTTGGTCTTTCCCCGCCTTATTATTGCGGGGGCGCTTGAACATATTGACGATATTGACAAGCAGATACGTGATAATCTTGATAATTGGGATTTTAACCGGCTAAATCGTGTCGATCTGGCCATACTCAGAATGAGTGTCTATTCGCTTCTCTACCAAAAGGACATGCATCCGTCCATCGTAATAGATGAGGCGGTCGATATTTGCAAGGAATTCGGTTCGGATGAGTCCTTCCGGTTTGTAAACGCGATTCTTGACAGTATCAGGAAAAAGAACGAAGGAATTCAGTGAGATGAATCTTTGGGGCCGACTGCGTTACGGAATTCTTTGTATTCTGTTCTGCCTGTCGGTCATGGTTCTGACTTTTTCCTGTTCCGCGGCTGATCAGCACGGAGCGTTTCTGACACGTCTTGACCGGATTGATGTATTGGTTCGTGCGGGAGATACCCGTGACGCGTTACGTGAGCTTGTCCGTTTGCGAAAAAAGGCTGTAAGCGCCGGGCAGTGGTTATCACTGGTTAAACGCGAGCTGCAGCTTGACGCTCCTGCGCAGTCAGTTGATACGCTTGCTGAAGCGTTGATTGGTCTGCCGGCAAATGAATCACTTGCAGCGGTCATGACTGATACGCTTGTCGGTCTTGGACGTTATGAGGAAGCGCTGGATTACGCTGATATTCTTCTTTTATCTCCCTACATGGCGGTTGCGGCCAGGGCCGGAATTGAATACCTTCTGGCTAATGGTCCGGGAAATGCTCCGGATCCGGCTTACTTCAATGCAGCGTACCGGGTGAGTGGCAAATCAGGCTATCTGGTCGCCGCGGCGGTGCTGCACGCGCAACGGGGTGCATATCACGAAGCTTGTTCACTCATGCTTCCCGTACGGGATCCTGCATATCGGTATTTGACAGCGCTTCTTTGTTACGACGCGGGGTACCATGAAAAACATCGGTCCCTGTATCCTGAGTCGCTCGTTGTACATAGCTATCCTGCTGAGGAATCGCTGTTATTGTCGGATTCTCTGTACCGTCTGGGGTTAGTGGATGATGCGAGACATGTCTGGCAAGACCTGATCACGGTGTATCCGGGGTATTCACCCGTTCCATACTATAATCTTTCAAAAACGGGTTCTGCCGACGGTCGGGGAACAAAACTGTTGTCGGACTGTCTCGATATATTCCCGGCGTACTATCCGGCAATAGCCCTGTACACGCATGCAGTACGATCTTTTCAGGATAGTTCACGTGATGATCCGGTTGCAGGAGCCCTTCGCTCCGCGGGTTTTTCCAGCATGAGAATGGATGCCGACGCGGATATTGAGCGTCCGGACGCCGGGGAAGCCTTGCGAAAAATAGCTCGGGGTATGAGTGATCCGTCAGGGATTCATGATCCCCGTCTCCATATTGAGCGGATACGTCTTAATCCCTATCGAAATGACCCTACCGAGCGAACAGAAGCGATGGTATGGAAATTGCTTGAACGATTCCCTGACAGTACTTTGTCTCATGACTATGCGCTCTGGTATTTTTTATCGTCCGGGTCGTATGATACAGCTTTTTCGCTGAATGCCAATCATCCGGAAGGCCCCCGTCCGCTGTATTCCGCCCTGGAATCCGCCCTGTTGGGCAATGCCGGTCAGTCAATTGACTATTTCATGGAAATGGCAAATGACGATAATCTTGCCTGGCTGGGACTTGCTGATGCAGCTCTGGTTCATTATCGTCTTGGCAATAAAGAAACCGCTTTGGAAGACTTGATCCTTGCGGCTTCAATGGCTCCAAACCGGATACAGGAAAGCCGTATTCAATACCATATCGCCGTACTTCTTGAGTCCATGCGTTTGATGGACCGTGCAGAAAGTGTTCTGGGCTATGCTCTTGAACTGAATCCGGAGAATCATCTTGCGCGGGCAATGCTGGGAAAAATCAGGGCAGGAAAGTAAAAAAAAGGACCTGCAAACCGGATAGTCCGGCGCAGATCCTGTACTCCGTACACCAGTGTGTATCAGCTGATTACGGCAATAACGTCGGCAGCTTTGAGAATGAGGTGATCTTCTCCGTCAATCTTGACGGCGGTTCCGGCGTATTTTTCATACAGTACCTTTTGACCTTCCGTAACCTTGATTTTTTCCTTGTCGTCGCCAATGGCAACTACAACGGCGGTTTGTGTCTTTTCCTGAGCGGTATCGGGAATGATTATTCCGCCTGCGGTTTTAGCTTCAAGTTTTTCCGGTTTGACAAGAACACGGTCTGCCAATGGTTTTACTTTCATTGAGATCCTCCTGCTATTGAAATATACGAAAAAAGGCTCCGGGGGTCAAGCAAAATTCATCAATGCAGTCGAGTCCGATCCAGTTTGACCCAATTTGATACAGAAAATCGCGATTCTTTTCAATATGTGTCATTTTTACCCATGATATCCTAGTATAGATATAGGATAAATTATTTTTGAAATAACATTTCCTTATATTATAAGGAATTATATGATTAAAAATCTGCCCGAAAAATAACTAAAAGTTGGCATGGCACTTGCTTATTATAGGTAACACGTTTGAGCTTACAGGAGGGCAAACATGGTTAATACTAATGTTAAACGCATTCAAAATGAAAACACCATACTTTCTACCTATCTTAAAGAGATAAACAAGATACCGCTTTTGTCCCGTGAAGAAGAATATGATTTGGCCATAAAGGCCGTTGCCGGTGACAAGGACGCTCAGGATAAACTGATCAAGGCAAATCTGCGTTTTGTTGTCAACGTGGCAAAAAAATATCAGAATCAGGGCTTACCGCTTATGGACCTCGTCAGTGAGGGAAACATAGGTCTCATGAATGCTGTAGAACGCTTTGACGCTACCAAGGGATATCATTTTATATCGTATGCGGTCTGGTGGATTCGGCAGGCAATATTGAAGGCGGTTTGTGAGAAATCCCGCATGATACGCCTGCCTTTGAATCGGGCGAATGAACTCGTTCAGATTGACAAGGCACGCAAGGAAGTTGATTCAAGTAAAGGCGAGGAAAATGAGCTCAGGGAAATCGCCGGGCTTTTAAATATGAGTCAGGATCATGTTCGGGATATTCTCAACATTTCCCGGGATATGGTTTCCCTTGATGTACCAGTTTTCGCCGATCGCGACGGGAACACTATCGGTGATTTCCTTGAAGACAGCCGGTATGAACAGCCCGAAGAGTCCATGATTGAAAACGCGCTTCGGGACGATATTGATGCGGTTCTCGCGACCCTGACCGAAAAAGAGGCCCGGATACTCCGGCTCCGCTTTGGTCTCAACGGTAACCGGGCAATGTCGCTCAAAGAGATAGGCGACCGCTTTAATCTTACCAAGGAGCGCATTCGTCAGATCGAAAAAAAGGCTATCCGTCGGTTGCAAAATCCTGCGCGAATGAGCCGGCTTGAGGCGTACGTTGCCTGATCCGGCATAGAAACGCTCTCCATAATCAGCTATAATCGCCGCATGATACGTGCGGCGATTTTTGATATGGACGGTTTGCTTTTTGATACTGAAGTCCTGTGCTGTAATGCCTGGCGTACGATCGCCGGAAACGCCGGGTATGCCATGCCCGAAGATCTGTTTCTTTCCTGCGTGGGGCTGAACAGTCGTGATACCCGGACCCGGGTTATCAGGGAAATGGGCGAAAACTTTCCCTATGACGAGTTCGGTACGGAAGCCCGTACCTGGATGCAGTCCCGCATGGAAGCAGACGGCCCGCCGCTAAAACCGGGGGGAACCACTCTTCTTGAATTTCTTGTACAATCATCTATCCCGACTGCTCTTGCAACCTCCACCAGTGAAAAATCTGCTCGCTGGATGATAGAACGTGCCGGGTTTACCCGATACTTCAATGCGTACGCATTCGGTTCCGAGGTCGAAAACGGTAAACCGGCTCCGGATATCTTTCTTTTGGCAATGAAGCGGCTCGGAGTTTCCAATCCCGCTGAATGTGTCGTATTCGAAGATTCGGCAGCCGGCCTCCGTGCCGCTCAGTCCGCCGGGATGCGGTCGGTTTTTGTTCCCGATATGGTAGAGCCTCCCGGAGAGGTCCTTGCACGGGTCTGGAAACGCATTGAAACCCTTGATGAAGCCGCATCTGACGAGTTTTTTCAAGAAAAGTAATAAATATGCAAAAAAAATGTATAAATATACTTGACGATCATCTGACAGTGCGCTACGATCAGTATAGAGCAAAGAAACAAAGACGTTCTTGCACATAGTGCAGGAACGTCTTTTTTTTTGTGCATGATTTTGTAGGAGGCAGGTATGGTAAAGATGACGAAAAGTGACATCGTTAAGCTCGTCAAAGAGAACGATGTGCAGTTCATCAGATTGCAGTTTACCGATTTGTTCGGTCAGCTGAAGAATGTCGCCATCACGCCGAGTCAGCTGGACAAATGTCTGGACAACTCGTGCATGATAGACGGTTCATCAATAGAGGGATTTGTACGAATAGAAGAATCGGATATGTATCTGTATCCCGATCTGGATACCTTTGCCGTACTGCCCTGGAGACCGCAGCAGGGTAAGGTGGCGCGGTTTATTTGCGATGTATACAAACCTGACGGCAAGCCGTTTGAAGGTTCTCCGCGGTACATTCTGAAAAAGCAGCTTGAGCGGGCCGCAAAAATGGGATATTCGTGCAACATTGGTCCCGAACTCGAGTTCTTCCTGTTCAGGGTGGGCGATGACGGTACACCGACTACCGAAACCCATGATGATGCCGGTTACTTTGATCTCGGCCCGACCGATCTCGGGGAAAATGCCCGACGCGAAATCGTACTCGCCCTTGAGCAAATGGGATTCGAGATTGAAGCGTCCCATCATGAAGTTGCTCCCGGACAGCATGAGATTGATTTCCGGTTCGACTCGGCCCTTGAAACGGCTGATCGGGTCATGACGTTCAAACTGGCCGTAAAGACCATTGCGCAACGGCACGGGCTCCACGCGACGTTCATGCCGAAGCCCATTGCCGGAATCAACGGATCGGGTATGCATACCAACATGTCGCTTATGGCAAACGGAAAGAACGCGTTTTATGACGAATCCGATCCGATCGGCCTGAGTACGGTTGCGCGGCAGTACATTGCGGGAATTCTCGCGCATATGCGCGGTATTGCCGGAATTACCAACCCGATAGTAAACTCGTACAAGCGCCTTGTTCCCGGCTATGAAGCACCGGTATACATTGCCTGGTCTCCGGCCAACCGGAGTCCGCTCGTACGCATACCCGCCGCGCGGGGAAACGCCACGAGGGTTGAACTTCGTTGTCCGGATCCGTCCTGCAACCCGTATCTGGCTTTTGCGGCGATTCTTGCCGCCGGTCTTGACGGAATTGAGCAGGGTATGACTGTTCCGCCGTCTACCGAGAAGAATATTTTCGCCATGACTGCCGGGGAACGGGAGCTTGCCGGTATAAAGAGTCTTCCGGGCAGTTTGAGTGAAGCAATGGCATGCATGAAAGAGGATCCGCTGGCAAAAGCGGTTCTGGGTGAACATGCTTTTGAACGGTTTGTTGAAGCAAAGGAGAAAGAGTGGGATGCATTCCGTATTCAGGTGAGTGCCTGGGAACTGCAATCGTATCTTACTACGTACTGATATGAAGAATGTAATCATTGCATTTTCCAATCCGTTATTCGCGAACTGGGCAACCACCATCCTGCAGCGGGGAGGGTATACGGTAGAGTATTCCTGCAAAACAGGCGGTGAGGTGGCACGGGTTGTCGACTTTTGCAACAGTATGGTTGTAGTCGGCGGCTTCCAGTTTACGGATATGACGGCGGAAGGACTGATGGCCATACTGGATGGCCGTCTGGCAATGGTTACCATCCTGCTGCCGCATCAGCGGGACCTGGTTGAGCGGAGTGATATGCTCACCATACCCTATCCGGTATGCGCTTCGGATTTTCTTCAGGCGGTGCAGTTGGCGGAAAAAACCGCCGCGCGGTACGCGTTAACCGGCGGCAGTGAATTCGGGGGTGGAACCCGGCCGCCGGACCGGCCCGCTGAGGAAAAGCTTCTTATTTTGAAGGCAAAGGGCATCCTGATGGAAAAATACCGGATGACCGAGTCTCAGGCGCACCGGTTTCTGCAGAAATCAAGCATGGACCGGGGATTGAAACTCGTGGATGCGGCGCAAATGGTTATGGATAATTCGCTGACGATTTTTTAGCGGATTATTACAAAATAGCAACGGATAATGGAGGTGGCCATGAAGAAACTGGAAATTGTTATCAGGCCGGAAAAGCTCGAGGTTGTGAAGAACATTCTTAACGACTGGGGCGCTACCGGTATGATGGTAACGAACATCATGGGGTTCGGTAACCAGAAAGGTATTACCCATATCTATCGCGGAACCGAGTATACCGTCAACCTGTTACCGAAACTCAAAGTCGAGACGGTGGTTGCCGACGAAAAGGCGAAGAAAATTATTGACCAGTTGTGCAAGGATATTTCGTCCGGAACACACGGAGACGGAAAGATCTTTGTGTATGATGTGGCGGATGTTGTCCGGATCAGGACCGGGGAGGCAGGCGCTGTAGCCCTGTAAACAGTATGGGTTCACCATCAAAGAGGATTGGTGCGAGGAAGGATTCCCCGCAGGACCAATCCTCTTTTTTTATACCCCGAGATGAGTGAATCCGAAGGAGTTGATATGGAAATGGCTGAACTTGTTCAAAAAATTGACATGGTCTGGGTCCTGGTTGCAGCAGTCCTTGTGTTTGCCATGCAGCTGGGATTTGCCCTCGTCGAATGCGGTTTTACCCGGGCGCGGAACTCCGCCAACATCATCATGAAGAACCTGATGGACTTTTCCATCGGTTCGGTCGCCTATTATGTGGTAGGGTTCGGACTCATGTTCGGAGCGACCGCAGGTGGGTTAGTCGGTGTAACCGGACTGTTTCGCCCCGAGACGATGGGTCTGGAAATATTCGATGCCCTGACCCCGTCGGTATTCATCATCTTCCAGACGGTGTTCGCGGCAACTGCGGCGACCATTGTTTCGGGAGCCATGGCGGAACGTACCCAGTTCCGTGCCTATGTCATCTTTTCGTTCATCATCACCCTGGTGATCTATCCGATCAGCGGACACTGGGCATGGGGTGGCGGTTGGCTTAGCGGACTCGGGTTCATGGACTTTGCCGGATCGACAGTTGTTCACTCTGTAGGTGGTTGGGCCGCCCTGGTCGGGGCGGCAATTCTGGGACCAAGAACCGGGAAGTATACGGCTGAGGGAAAGCCGAATGCCATTCCCGGACACAACCTGCCGTTGGGAGCCGCGGGTGTCTTTGTTCTGTGGATCGGATGGTTCGGATTCAACCCCGGTTCAACCGTGGCGGCAAACGCTGAAATCGGCTATATCGCCATGACCACGAACCTTGCCGCGGCAATGGCCGCCGTTGTGACCATGATTATTACCTGGATCCGGTACGGAAAACCCGACGTTTCCATGACCTTGAACGGCGCGCTTGCCGGTCTCGTGGCCATAACAGCAGGTTGTAACGTGGTGAGCTTCTACGGTGCGCTCGCTATCGGTATCGTCGCCGGTATCCTGATCGTGTTCGGTGTCGAAACAGTGGACAAGGTGTTCTATATCGACGATCCGGTCGGTGCGATTTCGGTACACTTGTTGAACGGTGTGTGGGGAACGTTGGCCATAGGGCTTTTCGCGACCGATGGTGTCGGCCTCTTCTATGGCGGCGGGTTTGCACAGCTGGGAGTTCAGGCGCTTGGTGTACTGGCTTTCGGCGCGTGGACTGTGGCGACGACCTTCATCCTGTTTACGGTTCTCAAGAAGACCGTGGGATTGCGGGTGTCCGTGGAAGAAGAGCGGATCGGACTGGACGTTTGTGAACACGGAACCAGTGCGTATCCGGAATGGGTTGGTACCCGGGAGCTGCGCTAACGGTATCTTGTGGTAACAATTTGAATTGACTATAATGTGCTGACACGAGCTTGAATGCAATTGTGAAACCGTTCAACGGAACGATTTCTGCGAGCCCGGTCGAAAGGCCGGGCTCATTTTTTTTGGCGGAAAGGACCGTCAAAGGATTGAATCATGAAAAACAAAATAACGTCGAAGTTCATTTTTATTACCGGGGGAGTGGTATCGTCCCTCGGTAAAGGTATTACTGCGGCCTCCATCGGGCTTTTGCTGAAGAGTAGGGGATTGAAGGTAATCAATCAGAAATTTGATCCCTATCTCAATATTGATCCGGGGACCATGAATCCCTTTCAGCATGGTGAAGTATATGTAACCGAAGATGGCGGGGAAACTGATCTTGACCTTGGGCACTATGAACGTTTTACCGACGTTCCTGTCAGGAAATTCAACAACACGACAGCGGGCAAGGTGTATCTTGCCATTCTCGACCGGGAGCGGAACGGGGGGTATCAGGGAAACACCGTACAGGTTATTCCCCATGTAACCGACGAAATAAAGAATCGTATCCTGGACGCGGCCCGTGAAACGGAAGCGGACGTGGTTATTACCGAAGTGGGTGGAACAGTCGGTGATATAGAGTCGCTGCCCTTCATTGAGGCCATTCGTCAGATAAAATATACCGTTGGTCACGGTAATTGCATTTTCATTCATCTGGGGCTGCTTCCCTATCTCAAGGAATGCGGGGAACTCAAGACAAAACCGATGCAACACAGCGTCAAGGAACTTCTGGGATTTGGTATCCAGCCGGACATCATCATGTGCCGCAGTGAAAAGCCGTTGACCCGTTCCATCAGGCAAAAACTGGGTCTTTTTTGCAACGTTACCCAGGAAGCCATCATAGAGAACCTGAGCGCGAAGTCGATTTATGAGGTACCCCTGAAGCTCGAGAAGGAAGGGCTTGGAAATCTTCTGTGCAAACTGCTCGGCTATGAACAGAGCGAACCCGACCTCGCTGACTGGAGTTCAATGGTGCAGCGGTTCTTCAATCCCGAGCGGGATATATCCATTGCCCTGGTCGGGAAGTATGTAGAACTTCATGACGCGTATCTCAGCGTTATGGAAGCCCTGACCGCTGCTGGTATCTATCACAATGTTCGGGTAAAAATTGACTGGATCGATGCCGAGCGCATAACCGATATGGCAGCGGCGGAGGAAATCCTCGGTAGCGCCGCCGGCATCATTGTTCCGGGAGGCTTCGGGGACCGGGGAACCGAGGGTATGATTCTTTCAGCAAAGTTCGCCCGTGAAAAGGGTGTACCGTATTTCGGTATTTGTCTCGGCATGCAGATTGCCGTTATAGAGTTTGCCCGGAACGTGCTCGGCTTCGCCGACGCTCACTCAACAGAACTGAATCCCGCTACCGGACATCCGGTTATTGACCTCATGCCCGACCAGCAGGGCGTACAGCTTGGCGGAACGCTCCGTCTGGGCGTATGCCGGTGTCTGATTGCGGAAGGGAGTCTCGCGGAGAAGGCGTACAAACTGCATGATATCCAGGAACGGCATCGGCACCGGTACGAGTTCAACAACCTGTATCGCGATCAGTTCGAGGCTTCGTCCATGCGTCTTGCGGGAAGGAATCCGGAACGGAATCTCGTGGAAATTGTGGAACTGAAAGAACATCGCTGGTTTGTCGGCGTGCAGTTCCATCCCGAGTTTGCGAGCCGCCCGAACCGCCCGCATCCCCTGTTCCGGGACTTTATCGGCGCTTCGCTGGAAACCCGCTAGCGTTTTGAACCGGCTTCGAGCAGATCGAAGGCGGCGGTACGGGCTTCCAGGAGGATTTCGTAATCGCGGATCGGGTCGGCGAGGGTAAAGGCCAAATACCCTGACTGCTGAATCCCTGCAATGTCGCCCGGGCCGCGCAGACGAAGATCTTCCTCGGCGATCAAGAAACCGTCTGTTGTTTCGTGCATGACCCGCAGTCGCGCTTTCCCGGATTCGGTAAGCTTGTCCGAAAAAACGAGAAAACAGTATGACTGCGTGCTTCCCCGGCCCACCCGGCCGCGGAGCTGGTGGAGTGCCGAAAGACCGAACCGTTCTGCATGCTCAATAACCATGCAGGTCGCGTTCGGTACATCTACGCCAACTTCCACAACACTTGTCGCCACAAGGATCCTTATCTTCCCTGACCGGAACGCGTGCATTGTTTCCCGCTGTTCATCTTCCGGAATTCGCGAGTGAATGAGCGCGCAGGGGGTATCGGGAAAAACCCGCTCCCGGAGATGGGTGAACATGTCGGTCGCTGAGGCCAGTTCAACCGAATCGGACGGATCAATGAGCGGGTACACAAAATAAGCCTGATACCCCGCCGCGAGTTCCCGACGGATAAAATCGTAGACCCGTTCTTCGTTCTTCTTTGCCGCGAGGTGGGTTATAACCGGTTTTCGTCCGGGCGGCATGGTTTTGATAACCGAAACATCCAGATCACCAAAAACCGAAAGCGCGAGTGTCCGGGGAATGGGAGTAGCGCTCATCATGAGAAGGTTCGGCGGCCGGTCGTCCGGATCGCTTTCCCGACCCTTGTCAAGAATGGCCGCGCGCTGGAGCACTCCAAACCGTTGCTGTTCATCAATAACGACCAGCCGCAAATTGTGGTAGCGTACATTCTTTGAAAAAAGCGCATGGGTACCTATCACGACATCTATTCCGCCGGCGGCAAGTTCTTCAAGAAGTTTTGTCCGGCCGGAAGCTTTGAGATTTCCGGTAAGGAACGCGATACGGATACCGGCGGGTTCAAGCAACCGCGCGGCGGTATCGGCATGCTGGCGGGCCAGGAGCTCGGTCGGCGCGAGTATGGCGGTCTGTCCGCCCTGTTCGCGCACTGCCAGTGCGGCGAGGAACGCGAGGAGTGTTTTTCCGGAGCCTACATCACCTTGGAGGAGACGGGCCATACCGGTATTTGATTGAAGATCGTTATTCAGTTCTGACAATACCGTTTTCTGGTCGGGGGTGAGGGAGAATGAGAGCCGTTCGATGAGCCGGCTTTGGAGCGGGAAAAGGGCGGCCGGGACAGAATCGGAGTTTTGGCAGACCGAAGCGGAGTTTGGGCCAGGCTGTGCGGTGTCGGCCCGGGATGTTTCCGTGTCAGTATCCAGACGGGGGAGCCGGCCGCGCCGCTCGAGGGAGCGCTGACCGATGGCGTATTCAAACAGGAAGAGTTCTTCAAAGATGAGCGCGTGTCGTGCCTGCACTGTTTGTGAAAGATTGGCCGGCTGGTGTGCCCACTGAACAATGAGTTGTTTGTCCGGAAGCTGGTATCTGGTCCGAACCGGTTCGGGAAGTTCCGATTCTATTCCCCGTCCGTATTCGCGCAGGGCGTTTGCAATGATTTTCCGCATTTGGGTTTGGGAAATACCGGCGGCAAGTGCGTAGACGGGAAGTACACGGGCGGGAGACGTCCCATCCTGCTCAAGCTCGAACGCGCTCGACTGCAGGGAACCGTAGGCATACCGGAATGAACCGTACACGACAACCCGGGCATCGGGAGGAAACTGTTTTTCAAGAAATGGACGGTTAAAGCATACGAGCTCGGCAACAGTGCCTGCCTCGTCACGTATGATGATTTTCAGGGTGCGCATGCGTCCGAACCCGAACCAGTCATGGGCGACAACAGTCGCTTTTACATGAATCTTTGAACGGGTGTCAAACTGCGAAAGCGAATGAAATTCGGTACGGTCTTCCCAGTCACGAGGCCAGTGCGCGAGCAGATCGCCTACGGTGTGAATTTCCAGGGTTGCAAGCGGTTTTACTGTTGCCGGCCCCACACCCCGTACGCTGGAAACCGGTACGTTGATCTCCCGTAAGAACATCTACACCGGTTGTGTCATGACCAGGGAATAGAGATACCCGACACCGAACGAGAGGGCGATACGGAGCGCCAGAACGGTGAGAAGGGTGAGCAGGAGGGAAACCCGGTATCTGAAGGGCTTTGTTCTGGAGAAAACGTAGGAAAAAAAGCCTGAAACCCGGGATATGACCGGATTCAGGAATCGGTCCAACATGGTCCAGAACGGGCTGTATCCATAACGGTTAACAAGGTCATAGATAAGACGTATAAACAGGAAAATGACCAGAATGCTCAATATAAACGAGACGAATGACCAGATAACCTGGAACAGGGCAAACGCAACAACCAGAAGGGAAATCCTGCCGGTTGCGGCGATACTGCTCAATACCATTGTAGCCACGGAAAGTGTTCCCAGGGCAAGGATGGGAGAAAAATCCGCCGGTCCTATCCGGGTAAAGGAGAAGCGACGGAACCAGTTCAGGTAGGGATCGCATAATCGTGCAAGGAACCGTCCCACCGCGCTGTACTCAAGATTTGGTGCCCAGGTCAGTACAATCCTTACAAGACAGATAAGGGAAAAAACGGAGGCCACTGTACTTAGGGTATAAAAAATCGACTGAATCATCATCCTTCCTTATTCTTTCCACGCCTGTAGAACACAGGGAATGTCGGCCACACGGCTCATGAAATCATCATCGGGGGCAACCTGTATCTGGGTGGCCGCCTTGACGGTGTACATGCGCTTCGGTGTCTCCAGATGCAAATATACTGAACAATTCCCGGAAGATTCAAACAGAAAATCCCTGAGCCGGGAAATATCTTTTTCATCCTGGGCTACCGGATCAAGTTCGATATGCACCTCGCGGACGGATTTCTCTTCAAGTTCGTCAGGGTCAATGAGTTGTTCCACAAGAAAACCGGGATTTTCCCGCGAGAAATCAACCTTGCCGGTTATTCCCCACACGGTATCGGGGAGGGCTTTTTCCCGGCATTTTTCCCAGACTGACGGGAAGAATGTCAGATCGATTGTACCGTTAAAGTCTTCAAACGAACCGAATCCCATCCATTTGCCCGCCTTGGTCTGATACGGCCGGACCGACCGGATCATGCCAACGACGGTGTAGAGCTTCTCCTCCCGGGCACGGTCGATGTGCGCGAGATCGAGCGTTGTCGCGCGTTCGAATGATTTCCGATAGTCGTCCAGGGGGTGTCCTGATATGTAGAACCCGAGCAGATCCTTTTCTGTGCGGAGTTTTTCCTGTTTCGGCCAGTCCGGCAAATCATCGAAGACAAACTCGACAAATTCCTGGACGCCGGAATCTTCAAAGAGACTCACCTGACCGAATTTGGTCGCGTCTTTTTTTGCCGCTGCATGTTCCATGGCGCGTTCAAGATTGGTAAGCAGGGTGGAACGGAATTGTCCAAGGTTGTCGAACGATCCGGTCTGGATAAGCACTTCAAGCGCCCGTTTGTTCACGGTACGCAAATCCACGCGGTCAAGGAAGTCCAGGAACGAACTGTAGGGACCGTTTTCTTCCCGCTCCTGCACAATCATCTCGGCGGCTTGTTCACCGAGACCCTTGATGCCAAGCAGGCCGTACACTATTTTGCCGTCAACGACCGTGAAGAGGGCTTCCGAACGGTTTACGTCCGGAGGATCAATTACGAGCCCCATCTTGCGGCTTTCGTCGATATACTCGGGAAGCTTGTCTACCGAGGAAATTTCATTGGTAAGGTTGGCCGCGATAAACTCGGCGGGAAAGTTCGCCTTGAGCCAGGCGGTCTGGTACGCAAGTACCGAATAGGCCGCGGCGTGGCTCTTGTTGAATCCGTACCCGGCAAAAGGAATAAGGATTTCGAAGATGCGGTCGGCGTCCGCTGCGGAGAACCCCTTTTTAACCGCGCCGTCGCGGAAGTTTACCTTCTCCTTTTCCATGACTTCCTGTTTTTTCTTTCCCATGGCGCGGCGCAGGAGGTCCGCCTGACCGAGACTGTACCCCGCGATACGCTGGGCAACCTGCATAACCTGTTCCTGGTAGACGATAACCCCGTAGGTTTCTTCAAGAATGTCTTTGAGGCAGGGATCGGGGTACTGTATCTTGGAAGGATCGAATTTCGATTCGATGAAATTGTCGATATAGGCCATGGGTCCGGGACGGTACAGCGCGTTCAACGCGATGAGGTCTTCTATCTTGTCCGGTTTGGCCCGTTTGAGAATGTTCTGCATTCCCTGGCTTTCAAACTGGAATACCGCCGCGCTCTTTCCCTCGCCGAGCATGCGGAAGGTGAGCGGATCGGCTTCATCGATGCTTTCAATGGTAAAATCGGCAAGCTTCCCGCCCCGCTTGCGGATAAGGTTTTCGGTCCGGCGTATGAGGGTGAGGGTCTTGAGCCCGAGAAAGTCCATCTTTACAAGTCCGCATTGTTCAATGAGGTCCATCGTAAACTGAGTGGCTATCTTGCCGGTTTTGGAATCCTTGTAAAGGGGAACATAGTCCGTGAGCTTTGTCTTGCCGATAACGATTCCCGCGGCATGAAGGCTTGTGTTGCGATTTGCCCCTTCAAGTGCGGTTGCGATTTCAAACAGCTCGTTGAAACGGGGATCGTCTTTCAGGGGAGCGAGCTGACCGGAACCCTGAATCTTCGGGTTCGCCTCGAATGCGTCCTTCATCTTTGTTTTGGGATCGCCCGGAATGAGTTTGGTAATGCGGTTTACGTCGGGCAGGGGTATATCCAGAACGCGGGCAACGTCTTTAATGGCGGCCTTGGGTTTGAGCGTTCCGAAGGTTATGATGTAGGCGACACGGTCATCGCCGTATTTTTCGCGCACGTATTCGATAACTTCCTGACGACGTTCGAAACAGAAGTCGATATCGAAGTCCGGCATGGAGACGCGTTCCGGATTCAGGAATCGTTCAAAGAGCAGACCGTAGCGCAGCGGTTCAATGTCGGTAATACGCAACGCATACGCGACAATCGAGCCCGCTCCGGAACCGCGGCCGGGTCCAACGGGAATGTCATGCTCTTTCGCCCAGGCGATAAAGTCCCACACGATGAGAAAGTATCCCACGAAGTCCATCTTTATGATGATGTCGAGCTCATATTCCGCGCGTTTGAGCAGGTCGTCGGTTACATCGGTATAGCGGTCCTTGAGCCCTGCCATGACAAGGTGGCGGAAGTAGTCTTCTTTGGTCGGGAATTCCGGCGGAATCGCGTACTCGGGAAGAAGCGGTCCCGGCTGGGGAATTTCAAGATTGCAGGATTCCGCGATACGGACGGTGTTGGAAATCATCTCGGGATACTCGGGGAAAAGCGCGGCCATTTCATCGGCGGTCTTGAGATAAAATTCCGCTCCCTCGAACCGCATACGGTTGGGGTCGTTACGGGTTTTCTTGGTTCCTACGCACAAGAGGATATCCTGGGCAACATGGTCCCGTTTTTCCGAATAGTGCGCGTCGTTGGTAACAACCATGGGAATGCCGAGCCGTCGCGCGAGTGCAATGAGCAGGGGCGCGACTTTCTTTTGTTCCTCTATACCGTGGTCCTGGAGTTCAATATAGTAGTCGTCGCCAAACCATGCCCGGTACCGTCGGGCGGTCTCTTCCGCTTCGGCGATCTTTCCCGCGAGAAGAAGCACGGGCAGTTCACCGGCGAGACAGGCAGAAAGACAGATGATGCCCTCGTGGTGGCGTGCAAGCAGTTCTTCGTCGATCCGGGGCTTGTAGTACATGCCCTCGGTAAACGAGAGGGAAGACAGGATTTTGAGATTCTCGTATCCTTGCGCGTTTTTGGCGATGAGTATCAGATGGTAATACTTGATTCCGGCTGCCGATTCCGCCCGTTCACGGCGATCGCCGGGCGCGACATAGAATTCGCTGCCGATAAGGGGTTTTATGCCCGCTTTTACGCATTCCTGATAAAACCGGAGTACGCCGAACATGTTTCCGTGGTCGGTTATGGCCAGTGCCTTGTGACCAAGTTCCACGGCGCGGGCGATCATTTTCTTGTACGACGAGGCACCGTCAAGCAGTGAAAAGTCCGTATGGACGTGAAGATGAACGAAATCCTGCATGGACGATATTGTAGCATACTCCGGTGAAGGAGGGTAGTCAGGGATGCGTGCTCAGTCCGGTTCTACAAGCAGAATTCCCCCGGTGGCACGGGAAAAGGAGCAGCCGCAATAATCCTGTCGGTATAGACCGTATTCCCGGCTCATTTCCACGGATTTGCGGTACCCGTCGCGTTTCTTGAAGTTGGACCAGAGCCATGAAACTCCGTATTGCTTGCCCATAGCGTCCCCAATTGAGTTGATGCGGTCGGCATCCTTGAGCGGGCTTACCGAAAGGGTCGAACAAAACCGGGAAATACCGAGTTCCGCGGCGGTTTTTGCCGTTTTCTCCAGGCGCATGGTATAGCATTTTGTACAGCGGATGCCGCCTTCCCGTTCGCCGGCGTAGGGAACCGCCATTTCGAGAAATTCTCCCGGCAGGTATTCCCCTTCCAGATAGCGAACCGGATTGGGTGTTGCAAGTTTTTCCAGTAATTTCCGTTGTTCGTCCGCGCGGTGGTGATATTCCTCCGGCAGATCGATATTGGGATTATAGTACAATACGGTTATGGTGAAATGCGGGGAAAGTGCGGCTATAACGCTGGTGCTGCAGGGCGCACAACAGGAATGGAGGAGTAGTGCCGGAGGTGTTCCGGTTTGCGCCGTTTCCTCGTCGGCTTTCGCAATACAGCGGTCCATGAGCGTAGTGTAATTCCTCACCGGTGTGTTCGACATTACAGTTCTTCCAGTTTGCTCAGGATATCCCGGACAAAGGGCCCGGGATCGGGGAGATCTTTCCGGGAAATTCTGAAACCTACTGCTCCCGGGTGGCCGCCGCCGTCTGATATGGAAAAATCCTTGAGAATGGAGCGCAAATCCATTCCGGAAACCGTTCGTGCGGTACGGATACGGAACTGAATCAGATCAGAAACGTCGTCCGGATCATAATATGCGGTCATGCCGACTGTCCCCGATTTTTCCGAGAGAAAGTCCGTTACGGATTTGATGACCTTGACGAAAAGACTGTACTCCACGGAATCGAGAAACTCGCGGGAGCTTTCCCGATCGAGAATTACATAGCCGGTTCTGCCGGAATAATGGGCCCGCTCAAGGAGCCGCTGGTGCAAATCTTTTTCGTCCGGAGAAAGTTTTTCTATGGACTGGAAAATATCGGTCATTGAGGCGTAGTTTCCGCTATTCTTGTGCACTGATTGCTGAAGGATGTGTGAAAATCTGGTACTGAAAAAGGAATAAAAAAACTTGTCCCGGTTTGTTTTCATGGTCAAACCGAACTTCGTGTCGCCGATCATGCCGGTGAGCATGGCAAGAACAAGATTCCGGGAAAAAAGGTTCCGGATTCCGAACTTCTCGAGAAGTTCGCTCTGGCGGGCAAGCTTGCAGCACATGAAGCCGATCAGTTCACAGGTGCTGGACGCACGGTTTACGAGGCAGAGGCCCGGGGTTCCGGCATACTCGGCGTCCGCTGAAAGATGATGATCAATTTCTATGACCGGTATGTCCGGATCCAGAAGAAATCGGTCTATTTCCGGTGCGGCGGCTATCATGTCAGGTTTTGGAGTGTCGAGAATACAGATTATCTTCGGCTTTTTTTCCAGCGGAGATCCTTCCTGGAGCAGCGGGATGGTGTTGTAGGAGCAGATATTGGTCAGATAGGAAAGTTGGGCGGGTATTTGATCCCGAATGAACAGCGTTACCGATTTACCGAATTTCTTTATCAAAAGGGCCATGGCAACGAGGGAAGAAATGCAATCCTCGTCAGGCTGTTCATGCCCCAATAACAAAAAATCGTCCCCGTTCTGCAAGTATCCGAAAATACGTTCCAGGGTGCGATTGCGTTCCGCAATGGAGGAAAAACTCTGTTTTTTACGTGTTGTGTCCGTTTTCGCGGTTTCCGTTGCGCGTCCTTCCATCTGAAAACGATGCTCCGTACTTCACTATAACAGATAATGGGGAAAAAACGTGCAATAATTTCTGTAAATACCACTTTTTTGCTGTTTCTTGACACATGATGTCGATGCCCGTATTCTTATTGTACCAGTATGGGGAGGATTGTTTGAAGGTAGGTCTTTTTGGTTTTGGTCGTACCGGCCGCGTTGTTGCCGATGAAATAATACATGATCCCGATTGTACGCTTGCCTGGGTGGTGAGAAAATCCGGACAGGACAATCACGCATATGCCAGTGACTTTCTCGGCGTGCCCAATGGCAAGCAGGGATTCTTCTACAGCGCGGAAGAGACGGCCTCTCCGGAATTTTATTTGAAAAACCCGGTCGATGTCATTATCGATTTTTCCTGCAAGACCGGATTATATGAGTATACGGCCGCCGCGGACTACGGTATCCGGATTGTCTCGGCGATTTCCCACTATGATAAAAAAGAATTGCTCCATTTGAAGGGAATGGCACAAAAAACGGCGGTGCTTCATTCGGCCAACATTACGCTCGGGATCAACTTTCTCCTGGTTGCGTCCCAAATCCTCCAACAAATTGTGCCCAATGCGGACATTGAGGTTATCGAAGAGCATTTCCGTGAAAAACGGGAAACCTCCGGTTCCGCCCTTAAAATTGCGGAAAAGCTCGGACTGGATCCCGTAAAGCACATCAATTCCATACGCGTGGGCGGTATTGTGGGCAAACACGAGGTTGTTTTTGGGCTGAAGAACCAGACAATCCGCATCGCTCACGATGTCATATCCCGCGGCGCGTTCGGCGCGGGCGCACTCTTCGCCGCGCGAAGCCTGCTGCACAAGGACAACGGTTTCTACACCATGGAAGAGATAATGCGCGAAGCCTTTATCCAGAAAATCGCGGTGAACAACATCCTTGCCTGAACATTTTTCTTGACAGATGCGGTAGCGGGATTACCATGGCTTAAAACCGACTGACCGGTCGGAATCAGGATGATCCCGTGAAAGATACGTTCCACAATCTCTCTGAAGAAAAGCGTGAGCGCATTATTCGTGCGGCCCTCGGCGAGTTCGCCGCGTCGGGCTATGAGAAAGCAACCCTTGACGGGGTTGTCCAGGCCGCCGGCATATCCAAGGGCGGATTGTACGAATACATTTCCTCAAAAGAAGATCTTTTCCGCTACTTGCTGGAGTACTCGTACGGTGCGATGTATGATTTCATTATTTCGGATGACGAGGGGCAGCGCATGCCCGCGGATCCGGTTGAACGCACCAGACACATTGCCTTGAGAGTTGTTGACTATTACCTGGCTAATCCCGAGATAATCACCTTTTTGGTAAAAACATCCCGTATATCGGACCCGCTTCACCGGAAATGGGTTGAAGCGGCTTTCGGCGACTATTTCCTGCGCTTGTTCGAATCGTGTGATTATTCGAAAATTCGCTTCGATCCCGCCCGCATACGCTCCCTCCTTTCATGGCTTCTGGCAAAAACACGCAACGATTTTACCGATGCCCTTGCGGGAAGCAACTCTCCGGAAATTTGCCGGGAAACCTATCTGGGCGAATGGGAATTCTTTTTTTTCTGTTCTGACTGACGGTATTTATCGCGGAGCATCCTCCGTGGATAACAAGGAGGAATAAGATGTTTGGTTTTGGCGATGTCTGGGTATTCCTGGGATATCTTCTGACAATCGGATCAATGCTGCTCTGCGTGGTGTACGGAATACGCAACTGGAACAAGAACCGCGAAAACGTTCAGGAAGAAATTCGTGAGGAAGCGGCATGGGAAGAAAATGATCCCGAGATGGGCGAAGGCGGAATACAATGAATCTGTTAGCATTATCAATGATTGTTCTGCTGTTTTTGGTGGTTACCGCGGTTCTCGGATTCATCGGGTTTAAAAAACAAAGAACTCGACTGATTACCTCATTGCCGGAAGAAAGATTCACCCGGTGGTGATGGCGCTTTCGTACGGGGCAACCTTCATATCAACCTCGGCAATTATCGGTTTCGGCGGCGCTGCCGCGGTATACGGCATGGGGGTTATCTGGTTAACCTTCATGAATATCTTTGTGGGTATTTTTCTGGCGTTTGTCTTTTTCGGACGGCGTACCCGGAAAATGGGCCACAATCTTGACGCGCATACGTTTCCGGAACTGCTGGCGAAGCGCTATGACTCGCGTTTCCTGCAATTGGGCGGAGGAATTCTTATATTTGTCGCCATGCCGCTCTATGCCGGATCGGTCATTATCGGTGGTGTGCAGTTTGTGTCGCAGACACTCAAAATAAACTACGAAGTCGCGCTCCTCTTTTTTGTGGCGGTTGTCGCGCTCTATGTGGTCATGGGCGGTTTGAAAGGGGTCATGTACGCGGACGCGTTCCAGGGCTCACTCATGTTCCTCGGCATACTCTTCCTGCTCATTTTCACCTATGTCGAGCTCGGTGGTGTCCGAGCCGCACATCAGGCGTTAACCGACATGGCTCCGGTGGCAAAAAGCGTCTTCGGGGCGAACGGTCAAGAGGGGTGGACGGCCATGCCGAAGCTGTTTTCACCCTACTGGTGGCAGCTTGTTTCGACAATAGTTCTCGGCGTCGGCGTCGGCGTTCTCGCACAACCCCAGCTGACAGTCCGGTTCATGACGGTAAAAAGCGGTCACGAGCTGAACCGTGCGGTACTCATCGGCGGCGTGTTTATCGCGGTCATGACCGGTGTGGCCTTCACCGTAGGCGCCCTGTGCAATGTATACTTCATGCGAACGGTCGGGAAGATCGCCCTTATTGCCGGAGACAAGAAAACCGATAGCATCATTCCCCTGTTCATAGACCAGGCGCTTCCGTCCTGGTTCATCATCCTGTTTTTTGTGACCCTGCTCAGCGCGGCGATGTCCACCCTGAGTTCACAGTTTCATACCATGGGAACAGCGATCGGCCGGGATGTACTGGAAAAGGGATTGAAGCTCAAGTCCAGGAACGCAGTCGCGGTTAACCGCATCGCCATGGGGTTCGGGATTCTTCTTTCTACCCTGATCGCATACTTTCTGCCGTTGTTCTATGCCGGGGGAACCGCGATTATCGCGACGGGAACCGCCATTTTCTTCGGTTTGTGCGCGTCGGCCTTCCTGCCGTCCTACGTGGGAGCCCTCTACAGCAAACGGGTGAGCCGCGCAGCTGCGGTTTCCTGTTTCATTTCAGGTGTTACCGTTACCCTGTTCTGGCTGCTCTTTGTGCATGCGAAAGAATCGGCTCCGCTTGGTCTGTGCAACCTGTTGTTCGGCAAGCCGGCGCTGTTCCCCGCGCTCCAGCATGTGGATCCCATCATCGCCGCCTTGCCGCTCTCGACGCTGGTGTACATGGTCGTGAACAAGGTATCCAGACCGGTGAGCGAAGAAATTACGGAAAAAGCGTTTTCCGGTGTAGTTTCTGCTTGACAGGATGCATAATTATGCATAAAGTATGAATATGAATGCAATATTCGGTCTTGCAACAGTACTAGTTCTCCTCGTCGTCGTCGTACACAAGAAGAGAATGCGTCTGTCGCAGGCATGAGCTTTCGTAATTGATACGAAACCCTCCGGCAGAGCCGGGGGGTTTTTTTTTGATCCAGGAGGAAAAAATGATTGAAGCTACGGGCGCGCAAATTATCGTGAAAATGCTGGAACGGCAGGGTATAACGACAGTAACCGGAATACCGGGCGGATCGATCCTTCCATTGTACGACGAGTTGTCGAAGAGTAATCTCCGGCATATTCTGGTCCGCCATGAACAGGGCGGCGGGTTTCTCGCGCAGGGCATGGCGCGGTCAACCGGACAACCGGCCGTGTGTCTGGCTACCAGCGGACCGGGTGCAATGAATCTGCTCACGGCTCTTGCCGACGCCCGTTCCGACTCGGTCCCGCTCGTCGCGATTACCGGACAGGTAAACACAAGCCTTATCGGTACGGACGCGTTTCAGGAAGCCGATACCTTCGGTCTTTCCTTTCCCATCACCAAGCACAGCGTTATGGTTGCCTCCGCCGAAGAACTCCTGACCGCCATTCCCCGGGCCTTTGTAACCGCGGCGGAAGGCCGGCCGGGGCCGGTTCTGATCGATGTGCCCAGGGACATTCAGCTGCAAAAAGCACGCTTCGAAGCATGGCCCGAACCGGGGATCCCGGAGCGGAAAGCGGTTCGGTTCAGAACCGGTGTCGACGATTTCGCGCGCCTCCTGGAAGAATGCGCAAAGATTCTTGCCGGTTCCTCCCGTCCGGTACTTTTTGCCGGAGGCGGCGCGAACAGTACCGAAGCCGCCTCGGCAATTGGCAAATTGCTGGACGTGTTCCCCATGCCCGTTGTGACAACGCTCATGGGCATCGGCGCGGTCTCGAGCCGTTATCCCGGACATCTCGGCATGGTCGGCATGCACGGCAGTGTCGCCGCCAACCGGGCCATGTACGAATCCGATGTGGTTCTGACCCTCGGCGCGCGCTTCGATGACCGGGCGACCGGCATCGTGCAGAAATTCTGTCCCGACGCGCGGATCTTGCATGTGGACATTGACGCCGCCGAAATCAACAAGATACTTGGCGCGCATAGGGCCATCGTCGCAGATATAGAGTCCGCGGTGCCGGTATTGGCGCAAATTCTCCGGGATCTTGCCCCGGGAGATTCAGCGACGCGAAACGCCTGGATGGACCGCCTTACCGGCATTAAGCGTGAAACCTCGTCTGCTCCCGCAGCGCCGGAGAATGGCGCGTATCCCGACCCCACCGCGTTTATCGCCGCAATTCCCGAAGCGGCACGAACCGCCGGCGTGAACCCGGACGATATCATCGTGACCACCGATGTCGGTCAGCACCAGATGTGGGCGGCGCAGTACTACCCGATTACCAAACCGCGGACCTTCCTGACCTCCGGTTCGCTCGGAACCATGGGCTTCGGCTTGCCGGTTGCGATTGGCGCCGCGGTTGCGAATCCCGGAAAACGGGTAGTGTGCATTTCGGGCGATGGTTCAATACTGATGAATATTCAGGAACTCGCGACACTGTGCGAGCTTGATCTCGATGTTACGGTTATCGTGCTCGAAAATGGATCGCTCGGCATGGTTCGCCAGCAGCAGGATCTTCTGTGTGAAAAGCGCCTGTTTTCAGTGGATTTCATCCGCAGCCCGAATCTGCCGGCAATCGCGGAGGGCTTCGGCATACGGTCCGTGGATGCCTCCGCGGACGGCTGGGAACAAACCGCGTTTTCCGGCAAGGGTCCGCGCTTTGTCCGTTGCGCGATCAAACCGGAAGAAATGGTAATGCCCTTCGTCCCGGCAGGGAAGTCGAATGTAGAAGCCATGACGGGTGTTCCGGTTCAGCGGTAACTTTGGAACGATAAACGGTACCGGGGAGCGCGCTGGCGCTTCACCCGGCATCTGTTTGCGTGCTATACTCGCACTCCGGAGGAACGCATGACCATAACCAGCGCGGATTTTATAACCGGTGCCGTTGCACCCCCTGGGTACCCGGCCTTGCGCGTTCCCGAATTTGCCTTTTTCGGCCGGTCAAACGCGGGTAAATCGTCGCTCATAAACATGATAGTGAACCGGAAGGCGCTTGTTAAAACCGGCGCGCGGCCGGGCATGACGCGACAAATCAATTTTTTCCTCATCAACAAGACCTTTTCCCTCGTGGATCTTCCCGGCTACGGGTACGCGCGCCGCTCCGCCGCCGAGCAAACCGCCTTTGACCGCATGCTCGCGGAATATTGCGATGAGCGGCCAGAACTCAAGGTCATGTTTTTTTTGATGGATATGCGCCGTGAACCGGGCGCGATTGAACGTGATTCCGTTGCGTATTTTCAGGAACGGGGCATTGAAGTGTTTCTGGTGGGGACCAAGGCCGACAAACTCGGCTCGAATGACCGGCGGGCTACCATCCGCGCCTGGGAGACTTTTTTCTCCGTGGCTCCGGACAGCATCATCCCTACGTCGTCCCTGAAAAAACAGGGGAGGCTCCAGCTGCTTTCAATCATTTCTTCCCGTCTGTAGCGGCGTTTTTCCCCAAAAGACGGAATTCGCTTACCGGTGTGCAATAGAGTATGCCGATTCCCGGCGTTGACAGGCAGGGCAGGGTGCTGATGGCGTCCTTGATGGCGGCCGAGTTCGTTCGCTCGGCGAGGATGAGCACCGTCTCCTTTTCCGGGACGATGGTAATGCCGAAAAACTTGCCGTCTTCCGGCTTTCCGGTTCCCCGAGCGTGGAGAATGGTTCCGCCGCGCGCGCCCGCCTTACGGGCCGCAGTCATGATGTCTTCCGCGTATCCGCGGTTCGAAATTACGGTAATGAGTTCGTAGTGTGTGTTCGTGTCCACCGGTTCGTCTCCCAGTTTGATACAGTAGGAAATACCCGCGTGCTTCCGTGACCGCACGAGGGAATTCCCGGTAATGGCGTTATATACCGCGTCCTTTTCCGCCGCGGTAACCAGGGTTACCAGTACATCTTTTTCAACATCGCCGATGGCGAGCATGCGCAGGAGCGTAGAACTGGCGCTGCCGAGTCCCACCATGATCGTTCCGCCGCGGGCCCCGGCCTCACGGGAAACGGCGGCGAGCCGTTCTCCCAGACCGTGGTTCGTAATGGTATGAATCTCGTAATCATGGGTCATGCGTGACCTCCCTTTTTCGCATACAGGGCGTAGAGCCAGCCGAGTATCTGAATGGTTACTATCGGGGTTACCGCGATCATGGCTATGAGCCCGAACGCGTCCGTTCCGGGATTTCCTCCGACAGCTTCTGACGCTCCTATGAGCAGGGCAAGTACAAAGGTGCTCGATAGCGGCCCGGACGCGACGCCGCCGGAGTCGAAGGCAATGGCGGTGAAGAGGCGCGGACATGCGAAACTGAGCGCGATCGCCGCGGCGTACCAGGGCGCGAGAATGTACCAGATGCTGAAGCCGTCCAGAACGCGCCACATGGAAAGGCCAACCGACGCCGCCACTCCGAGGGCCAGGGCGGTAAGGAGTACCGGTCTTCGGATGTTTCCGCCCGATACCTCTTCCACGCTTTCCGTGAGCACCCAGATTGCCGGTTCCGCGCAAACAACCAACGCCCCGAGCACAAACCCCAGGGGTATGAGAATACGGTTATAGTCAAGCTGACCGAGGAGAAACCCGACCTCCTTGCCGACCGGTATGAAGGCCGAGTTGGTTCCAAGAAGGAAGATGATGAGACCGATACAGGTATACCCGAAACCGATACTGATGCGGGTAAGCTGACGGGGCGGCAGGCGCAGCAAGAAAATCTGGTACAATCCGAGTATCACCGCAAGGGGCGTGAGCGCGAGCGCGACTGTTTTGAGAATTTCCGGGGCAAGGGCGGCGTATTCGGCGAGCAGGGAGCGGGTTTGTTCATTCGCTGCGACGAGGGGAACTCCTTCTCCGACGGGCGGTTCCGCGCCGGCCGTGCCGGATACAAGACCCAAAAGAACTACCGCGAGCATGGGCCCGATGGACGCTATGCCGATGAGCCCGAAACTGTCGTCCTCCGCCGATCGGTCGCTTCGGACCGAGAAAATACCGACCCCGAGCGCGATGATGAAGGGGACGGTCATCTGTCCGGTGGTCGCGCCGCCCGAGTCGAAGGCCAGGGCGACAAAAACGGGAGAAATCCTTGAGGCAAACAAAAATACAACCGCGTACCCGGCGATGATGATGAGGCGGAAGGGTATCTGGAACACGGTGCGCGCGAGGCCCAGGACCAAAAAGAGACCGACGCCGGCGGATACCCAGTAGACAAGGGTCATTGCCGATACGTTTCCGGTTGTCTTTTCGGCTTGCTGGCCCAGTATGAGCAGCGACGGTTCCGCGATTGTTATGAGAACCCCGATAAGCAGCCCCGACGCGAGCAGGAGGGGCAAGTTCCGGCGCACGGTAAGCGCGGCGCCCAGAAAGGACCCCGCGGGCATGATGCCGATGTCGCACCCGGTAAGGAAAATGGTCAGGCCGAGAATGATCCATACCGTTCCAAAGAGGAACTTCACAAGGAGCGCTCCTTCGAGCGGAGTGATGGTCAGGGCAAGGAGGATCACTACCGCCGAGATGGGGAGAACGGCTATGCAGGTTTCTTTCAGCTTTTTCAGGAAATTCATGGAGTGAAACCAGCGTATCACGGGTTGACAGAAAGAACAAGATTGCGGCATAATTTAGCATGGAAGCACGTAATATCTTTTCTAACATTTCCCCCATTGATCATCGCTACTCACTTTCGGAATCGCATGTGTTCAACAGCATGTCAGATTGCATTTCAGAGCAGGCCGCTATCATTTCCTGCGCGCGCGCGGAGATCGCACTCGTAAAAGCGCATCTCTCCCTCCGGGGACAGCTTGATGCCGTGATCGAAAAAACGCTCGACACGGTTGCCGAAACTATTGATCCGCAAGCGGTGTACGCGGAAGAAGAAAAAACCAAACATAACATCCGCGCACTCGTGAACGTCCTCAAGACCATGGTTCCGGAAACCGTGGCGCCCCTCGTACACCTTGGCGCGACCAGTGTCGACATTCTCGACACCGCGCTTTCCGTCCGGGTAAGGGACTGTGTTCAGACCGTCCTGTTGCCCCTGCTCAAGGAACTGCTCGCCGTGCTCTGCGCCCTCGCCGACCGTGAAAGCGAAACCCCCGAAGTTGGACGAACCCACGGTCAGCATGCGGTGCCCATTACCTTCGGGTTTGCCATTGCCGAATATGTGAGCCGGCTCGGAAAGTCCATCGTGGAAATCGAAAAACGTTCGCATGAGCTCAAGGGAAAACTCGCCGGCGCGGTCGGCGCGTATAACGCCACGAGCATGATCGTCCGCGATCCCGAAGAACTCGAAAAGCGGTACCTCGGCTATCTCGGGCTCGAACCGTCGGAACACTCCACCCAGCTTGTGGAACCCGAGTACCTTCTGCGTCTCCTCCTTGAATGCAATGTTGCCTTCGGCGTTATCGCGAATCTCGCGGACGACCTGCGGAACCTGCAGCGTTCGGAAGTGGGCGAAGTATTCGAATATTTCAGCGCAACCCAGGTCGGCTCGTCCACCATGCCGCAAAAGCGGAACCCCTGGAACTCCGAGCACGTAAAGAGCCTGTGGAAAGCCTTTGCGCCGCGCGTCATGACCTTTTTCATGGACCAGATATCCGAGCACCAGCGGGATCTTACCAATTCGGCGAGCCAGCGTTTTGTGGCCGACTATCTTGCCGGATTCGCCCTCGCGGTTTCCCGCATGAAGAGCGTGGTATCCGGCGTACAGGCGGACCGAGAAGGCATGGCGCGGAATCTCGCGAACTCAGGCGGCAAGGTTTCCGGCGGCGTGCTCGCCGAGCCCGCGTACATCCTGCTCGCCGAATCCGGCATATCGGACGCGCATGAAGTTATCAGAACCATTACGCTTGATGCGGAAACCAACCGCATAAGCTTTTTCGAGGCGCTCAAGAAGAATGCCGACGCTTTCGCCCGGATAACCGGTCAGCTCAAGAAACTCGGCATGGATGATCCGGAAGGGTTCTTTGCGAATCCGGAACGTTACCGGGGTCTGGCCGCCGAAAAGGCCAAACGCCTCGCGGAGAAATACGGGAACATAGCCCGTTCATGAGAGCAACCAATAGGAGAGATATATGATAACAATCAATGAAACCTTGTCGTACGACGACGTACTGCTGGAGCCGGGCTATTCCGAAGTACTCCCCCGCGAGGCCGATGTGAGCACCATTCTCGTGCGGGACGTCCGGCTCAATGTTCCGGTCATTTCAGCCGCCATGGATACCGTTACCGAAGAAAAAATGGCGGTCGCGCTTGCCCTTGAAGGAGCAGCCGGGGTTATTCACCGCAACCTTTCACCCAAAGTCCAGGCCGAACAGGTGTCAAACGCAAAGCGTTACCTGAATTGGGTTATCGAATCACCGGTTACGGTGGAAGATGACCGGACGATCGGCGACGTAAAACAGACGATGCACCGCTACAACGTATCGGGTCTTCCCGTCATTACCGGCGAAGGAAAGCTCGTCGGCATCATTACCGGCCGTGATCTCCGGTTCTGCAAGGATGACAGCCTGCTGGTCCGCGACGTGATGACCAAGGAAATGGTCGTAACCGAGGGAAAACCCTCCGTGGACGACGCGCGCGAGAAATTCGACAAACACCGCATCGAGAAGCTGCCGGTTATCGATAATTCCGGTCATCTTACCGGGCTTATTACCGTGAAAGATATGGAAAAGCAGGAGCTCTTTCCCAACGCCGCGCGCGATGCGAAAGGCCGCCTCATTGTGGGCGCCGCGATCAGCAACAACGACTGGTCAGTCCGTCTGCCCCTTCTTGCGGAGGCAAAGGTCGACTTCGTCGTCCTCGATACCGCGCATGGCGATTCGAAAGGCGTTATTGAGGCGGTGCGGAGTATCAAAAAGCAGTTCCCGGATCTTCCGGTGATCGGCGGAAATGTCGCCACCGCAGCAGGAACCCGGCACCTCATTGACGCCGGCGCGGATGCCGTGAAGATCGGTGTGGGTCCCGGATCCATCTGTACCACCCGCGTTGTTTCGGGTATCGGTGTCGCCCAGTTCTCTGCAGTCTGCGCCTGCGCCGAGGAAGCCCTCAAATCTAATATCCCGGTAGTCGCCGACGGCGGCATCAAGTTTTCGGGTGACATTACCAAGGCTATCGCCGCCGGTGCGAACGTGGTCATGATCGGCAACCTCTTTGCCGGCCTCAAGGAAGCTCCCGGACGCGAAATCATCATGGACGGCCGGTTCTACAAGGAATACCGCGGCATGGGTAGTCTCGGCGCCATCAAGGACGGCTCCGGCGACCGTTACGGTATCGCCAAAGATGAGACTCCCGTACCGGAAGGTATTGAAGGCCGCGTACCCTACAAGGGTGAACTCAAGCCGTTTTTGCACCAGATGGTCTCCGGATTGCGAAAAGGTATGGGATATTGCGGCTGCGCGTCCATTGAGGAATTGAAGAATTACCGGAAATTTGTTAGGATCACCGCGTCGGGTCTCCGGGAAAGCCATGCGCATGACGTAACGATTACCCAGGAGGCACCGAACTACTCTCGATATTAAGCAGGTGAGCATGAATGTAGTTGTCATCGGCGCCCAGTGGGGTGACGAAGGGAAGGGCAAGATCGTTGACTATCTTGCGAGTGAAACCCAGTGTATCGTACGGTTTTCCGGCGGCGCAAATGCCGGTCATACGATAGTAAGCGAGGGCGTTCAGTATGCGCTACATCTCGTGCCGTCCGGGATTCTTCATCCGAACAATACCGTGTACCTTGGTGCCGGAATGGTCATTGACCCGGAAGCCTTGTTCAACGAACTTGCAATGCTGAAAGAGCGGGGCATTGACTGGGAAGGCCGGGTCCATATTTCGGACCGCGCCCACCTGGTTCTTCCCCGCTACCGTGAAATGGACAAACAGCGGGACAGCGAACGCAAGCGTCCCATCGGAACCACCGGCCGCGGTATCGGCACCACCTATGCCATGAAGAGCGAGCGGGACGGTGTTCGTCTCGCTGATCTCGGCTGGACCGAGAAGATGAATGAACTTGATGAAGCCGACCGTGCCTTCCTCGCGCCCTACATTGACCGTCTCCTTTCCATGAAGGTGAATCTCACCTATGAGCTGTGGAAAGTCCGCGGCAAAAAAATCCTGTTCGAAGGAGCCCAGGGCGCGCTTCTGGACCTTGATCTTGGAACCTATCCCTATGTTTCTTCAGGATTTTCCTCATCAGCGGGAGCGGCAATCGGCGGTTGTATTGGCCCGCGCGCGATTGACCGCGTACTCGGTGTATTCAAGGCGTATTCCACCCGTGTGGGAAACGGTCCCATGCCCACCGAATTCGACGAAGGCAGTCAGAGTGAATTGTACAATTTTGTGCGGGAAACCGGCCGTGAGTACGGTGTTACCACCGGCCGTGCCCGCCGCTGCGGCTATCTTGATCTCGTGGCACTGCGCTATGCCTGCCATTCAAATTCAATTGATGATCTCGTACTGACCCATCTTGACGTATATGATTCCCTGGATGATATTGAAGCCTGTGTCGCGTACAACATCAACGGCAAGGTAACCGAGGAATTCCCCGCGTCCATAGAAGACCTGAATGCCGCGAAACCGGTGCTCAAGCATTTCCGGGGCTGGAAAAAGGTCCTCAAGGAATGCCGGTCGTTTGACGACTTGCCGGAAGAAGCCCAGAATTATGTGCAGTTTATCGAAGAATACTGCGGTACCCGGGTTGGTATCATTTCTGTGGGGTACGATCGCAAAGATACGTTTATTTTGCATGATCCCTGGATGAAATAATTGACTTAATTACGATTTGGTCGTACCTTTAACCATGAAAAGTGGCGAAAGAAAACCGTTCTTTCGTCACTTTTTTTATATCCTTGTTTTGGCATGACAAATGTACAAAATATGTCGAAATAAGGGTCAAGGAGTTGTCATGATTACCATTGAAGATCTTGGGACATATACCTTTCCTGCTCTGCTGAATAACAGCTTACGTCAATTTTCCGATCTGCCGGCGCTTTCCTTTGTTTCCGGAGAGCCCATCACCTACGAAGAAGTCGGAAAAAAAATAGACCATTTCCGGGAGCTCCTGTACCGCAGCGGCGTGAACAAGGGAGACCGGGTAGCGCTTCTGGGATCAAGCAGTCCGAACTGGGCAATAGCGTACTTCGCCATTACCACGCTCGGAGCCATCGCGGTTCCACTACTGCCCGATTTTTCCCGGAACGAGGTTGAATCCTGCATCCGTCATGCGGAAGCCACCAGTCTCATTGTAGCGACCCGACTCGCCGAGCGGGTAGAAAACCCCGCGGCCCTTTCGGTTTCCCGGGTTTTCCGTCTCGATGATCTGGAAATGCTTGTCGGTACCATGGGCCGGGACGGTCCGGTCCCTGAAATTGCACTGGCAGAAAGCGACACCGCGAGCATCATTTATACTTCCGGGACTACCGGCCGTTCCAAAGGCGTTGAACTGTCCCACAAGAATCTCGTGTTTACCGCAATCCAGGGACAGTTTTTCCAGCGCATCAACAAGTTCGACGTGGGTCTTTCCATTCTGCCCATGTCCCATGTGTACGAATTCACCATCGGGTTCCTGATGTTCTTCATCAACGGCGCCTGCATTTATTATCTGGAAAAACCGCCGACGGTTACCACGCTTTTACCGGCGCTCAAGAAAGTACGGCCGACCATCATGCTCAGCGTTCCGCTCATCATGGAAAAGATCTACAAGAACAAGATAGTCCCCACGTTTACCCGGAAACCGCTTGTCGCCGCCCTGTACCGGAATCCCGTTTTCCGCAAGCTGTTCCATCGCCTTGCGGGAAAGTCCCTGAGAAAAACCTTCGGCGGCCGGATCAAGTTTTTCGGCATCGGCGGCGCGAAAGTGGATCCGGTTGTAGAGCGGTTCATGAAGGAAGCGAAATTTCCCTATGCGATCGGCTACGGGCTGACCGAAACATCACCGCTTCTCGCGGGCTCCGGACCGAATATCACCCGACCTGGAACTATTGGTGTCATCATGCCGGGTGTGGAACTGGAAATCCGGAATCCCGATCCGGATACCGGCGTAGGCGAGGTAGTCGCCCGCGGTGAAAACGTCATGAAGGGTTACTACCGTGATCCCGACATGACCGCCGAGGTTCTGGACAAGGACGGCTGGTTCCGTACCGGCGATCTGGGTATTCTGGACAAAAAGGGTCGTCTTTCCCTCAAGGGCCGCTCAAAGAACATGATCCTCGGCTCGGGCGGGGAGAACATCTATCCCGAGGACATCGAATTCGTGCTCAACCAGCATCCGTTGGTAAGCGAATCGCTCGTTGTGGAAGGGGACAATTCGTCATTGGTTGCCCTGGTCCAGCTGGACGAGGAACGTCTCGCCGAGGAGGCGAAAAAACGCGGGGCAGCACACGAGCAGGGCACGGTTGCGGGAATCAAGGAAGCGGTCGGAGAGGCCGTAACGGACGCGATGCAGGAAATGTCCCATATGTTCGCCTACAAGCGCGAGGAAATTCTCGCCGAGATAAAATTCTTTGTAAACGAAAACGTCAACCGGATGTCGCGGGTGGACCGCGTTGAACCGGTTGAGCATTTCGAAAAGACCGCGAGTCAGAAAATCAAGCGGTATCTGTACAATATCAAAAAATCCATACAGCCCGCCGGGAAGCACTGAGTTAGCGCTGAACGGTGAAGCGTACGGGGTAGCGGAAGCGTACGGCTACCGGTTCCCCGTTCGCGTACGCCGGTTTGCAGCGCAAACCGGTCAGGGCCGCCACTGCCGCGTCGGCGAAACCGTATCCGGGATCCTTGAGCACCAGTATTTTCCGCACCACGCCGCTCTGGTCTATAAACAATTCAAGATACACGACCCCTTCAATTTCCTGACGCAGGGCCATGGGCGGATAGACGATGCGGTTCAGCACTTCCCGGGTAGGAATGTCCGGAATAACCGAAATCTTGTGCTGGGGTACATAATTGATTACCGGTTCACGGGTCTCAATTTCAATGATCTCGTTCTCGGTGGTAATGACCCGCTCTGCCGCGGTCGGCTGGTTATAGACCACGGTGGTATCCGGCGCAGGGGGTGGCGGAACGTATTCTTCCACATCCACCAGTTTGAACACCTCATATTCGGAGTCGTCTCCCCCGGACTTTTCCGGCGCGGTAAAGCGTACCAGGGCAAGTACCGAGACATGCACCAGCGCGACAAAAATGAAAATGATGAGGTAGCGGTGATTCAACAGGAATCGCTTGGTCATTTTTCTTCCTCCACCACAAAACTGACGACCCGGTGCTGGAGCCGCTGGAGAATGGAGACCGCGCCGTTCACAAATTTGTACGGTGTTGCACGGTCCGCAATCAGGTGAACCCGGGTGCCCGGTTTGAGGGACAGGGTTTCGGCAATGATGCCTTCCAGTTCCCGCTCGTTCACGAAACTGCCGTTGACCGACATCCGTCCGTTTTTTTCGACCCAGATTTCCAGGTTATCCGTTTCCTGTGTTTGCTCGAGTTTCTTCGCTTCGGAGTACTCGATCTTTACTTCATGCCGCTGATTGATGAGCGAGATGAGCATGATGAAGATGAGCAGAAGAAACCCGATATCGGACATGGACGACATGGGAATAACCGGTCGGCTTCTGCGCCGTTTCAATTGCATCATTCGGCGCCTCCTGTCATCCGGAACGAAAAGTTCTCGACCTTGAGGGTCCTGATATCGTGAATCACGGAAATGACCGACTGATATTCCGCGTCCGGGTGTATCTGCAGCAAAAAGGTGCAGTTGGGGAATTCCTTTTGCAACGCTTCGGTTTCCCGGCGGAGATCTTCCGCCGAAACCGGGTTTCCGTCCAGAAGGAGCGCACCGTTCTCGTCAAGCGTCGCCACGATCAGCTCTTCTGTTTTGACCACCCGGGGCTTTTCCCGGTCGGGAAGGTTAAGGAGAAAGCCCTTGTTGATGTTGAACCCGGCGATGACGATGAAGAAGATGATCAGTATGAACGAAAGATCGTTCAACGCGCCCGAATTTGCCGGATCGTCCGGCAGGCGCTTTTTCAGAAACCGGATCATTACCGTGATTCCTCGTCTTCGGGGGTGGTAATAAGGGAGACCAGGTCGCTTACGGCTTTGGTAACGTCTGCGGCAAAGGTATCCACCCGCTGAATGAGCAGGTTATACGCCACGAGAGCGACAATGGCAATACAGAGTCCGAATACGGTGGTTATAAGGGCTTCATAAATTCCGTTCGCGACCAACTGGGCGTTTACTTCGTCCGCGTTGGCGATGGAGCGGAACGCACCGATCATGCCCGATACCGTACCGAGAAATCCGGTTAGCGGCGAAAGAGACGCCAGTGCCGTAAGGTAGTTGAACCCGTTTTCACACCGCCGGATCCGTTCCATGGCTTCCGCTTCGGCCGCTTTCTCCATTCGTGTTTCGCCGCCGCGGGTGTTGTTCAGTACCGCCAGCAGGATTGAGGCCGATGTGTTTCTGCGGTCCATGATGCCGAGATCTGCCCGCGCTTCGTTGATACGGTTCTCCCGAACCAGGGACATGACATGGTTCTTGAGCTGGTTTACATTCATGTTGTGCCAGAAAAGATAGATAACCCGCTCAATGATGAGCGCCAACGTTGCTACCGAGAAGACAAGCAGGGGCCACATGAAGGGTCCGCCAAGTTCAAAAAGTCCGATAAGGCTCCATTCGTTAGTCATTCAGGTTCTCCAATACATACAGATAATAAAACAATTCACCGGATTCTTCCCAGTCCCGGTACAGCGTTCCGGCGTTGCGGATATCCCGGAGATTTTCGGGTATATGCTCTGCCGTATACTCTGTATTCCATAAAACACCCTCACCCCGGACCCGTGTTACCGTTGTATCCGATTTTTCTTTTGTTCCTGCCGGATAGTCATACCGTTCGGGGAAGAGGATGGATCCGGCGTGGTATTCAAAACTGTTCCGCCGGAGTTTTTTCTTTTCGTGTGTGAAGTACGGGAAGCCTGCCCCTTCAAGGGCTCCGGAAAGATGGGATACGGCGGCCGATATCCGGTTTACGCGGCGGGTACACGCGTCCCGTCCGGCCTCGTCGAGCAGGCGGGAATCGCGGTAGCGGATAGCGCCTTTCTCCGCGTAGTCCACGCGGACCGGCTCAACGACACGGATTTTCCAGAGTCCGTCCGCTTCGGAAAGGGTCAGGGTACCGGTAACGGCGAAATCCGCCTCGGTCCAGCCCTGGGCCCAGTTGTTGAACCAACGGAGTTTTTCTGCCTGTACGGTCCAGGTACCGTCGTCTTGCGTTGAGGCCCAGCCTTCAAGGACGGTCCGGGACTTTTCGGTGAGCCGTATGAGCGCCCGGGTCGAGCCGTTCTCCTGTACGAACTCGACTGACTCCCACGCGGGCATGCCCGTTTCGGGAGGCGCGGATGCGCAGGAAAGAAAAAGCAGTGAGAAAAGTATCAGGACGGTTGGTATATGTTTCATGGATTCTATCACTCCTAGTAACTGATTTTGTAGCCGACGGAAAAGACCGGGATGCCGATGTTGAAGTCCGCCGAATCGCTGTCCTTCACTTCTTCGCCAGTGTAGGGGTCGAATCTCGGATTGGTTTTCGGCTTGTACAAGTTGACGAATATATCCTCGATACCGAAGTAATATTCCCAGCGGATCTTTGAGTTGGTGTAGTAGTTTGAATACGCGATTCTCAGATTTACCGGGCAGGAAATGTCGCTGCGCAGGGTGTCGCTGTAGAACGAACTGCGGGTATACCGTTCAACCACCTGGCCGTTGAAGAGGGTCGGCGATGCGATAACATCGCCCACTGCTTCCCGGGGCGTGCCGGTTGCGAGACTGGAAGTGACCGTGACCGTGACTCCGGGAGACGGCCGCCAGTTCAGCACCAGGTTGAGGGTATGGAACCGGTGGAAAGACGGGTAGTACCATTCATCGAGCGGATCGCCGTCAATGGTTTCCGTAGTGTCGCCGCGCGGAGTCATGGGGTTTTTGAAGCGGGAATAAATGAAGGAGTAGGAAAGATATCCATCGAAATACCGGCCCTGCTTTTTGCGGAGCATGAGGTCAAACCCGGCGGTATAGCCTTCCCCGTTGTCGTCGGCAGAGATATCGGTATCGCCGGTCAGTTCGTTATAGTAGCCTGCTGCGTATAGCCGCTTCAGATAGTGTTTGTAATACCCCTCTATGCGGAATGACCAGGATTCGGGAAACCGGGCTTCCACGCCGGCAACCTGGAACCAGGATTGGTCGGGTCCGAGATCATAGTCGTCAATACCGTATTTTTCCTCCATTGCTGAAAGGATAGCCGGGAACTGGGAGAAGATACCGCTTCCCGCCGAAAAGGTTACTGCTTCCAGCGCTCCCCGGTTGCGGATAGGGGTCCAGTTCAGTGATGCCCGCGGGTTGACGACCGGCAGGGTCTTGAGGTCGTAACCGTTATTCCACAGGTAGTAATGCTCGCCGCGCACGCCGAGTTCTCCGCGAAGTGTAGACTGTTCGGAGCCGAATGCCCACAGGGCAAAGGCGGCGCTGTGAATGATACGGTTTCCTTCTGTGTCCATGGTGTAATAGTTATAACGAATTTCGGCCGGCTCGTAGAATTCCATGGGAACCCAGCCGCCGAACGCTTCATAGATATCGGTGCTGTGAAAAATCTCCTCCGCTCCGAAGGTGAGGACATGATTTTTTGCCAGGAGAACATCGGTTTCAATTTTTGCCTGGAGCTGATGAATTGTCGTGTCGGATTCACCTTCCATGTCCAGGCCGTCGAGGGTGAAGCCGGTTCCTGCGCCGGGAAGGGCCCCGTATTCATCCGCGAACTCGTCGCTGTACTCCCGTGATCCCGAAACTTTTTCTTCATACTCAAGCTCGTAGGTGTTTATGTTCCAGGCGCCGAGAAAGCGTACGGTGTTCCGGTCGGTGGGCATCCAGTTTACCTTGAATGCCACAAAGCCGAGGATGTAGTCCCAGTTGAACTTCATGTCGGTGGTAATACCGTTTTCTTCCTCCTCCTCCCTGACCCCGATGCCGTCCGACCCGATGAAGGCGTTGAGACCGAAATTGAGGGTGGGGGAATGCTCATGATAGAACTTGGTGTAAAAGTTCCGGATGTACGGCATGGTGGGAATGGTGTCTTTCAGCTTGGGACTCTGGTCCATAATCACATCGTTGAGGAACTGCATCGACTCAAGATAGGTTACCTTGCCGCCGAGAAAAATACCGGATTTTTTACCGATGGGCGCCTGGGCGAAGAAGTCCAGTGACGTTGTAGAAATGCCCCCGATAAAGCGGAATTCACCAGCGTCGGGCTGTACCGTGGTAACTTCGAGCAACCCGGAAAGCGCCCGGCCGTATCGTGCCGAGAATACGCCGTGGGACATCTTGGCGGATTCGACCATGTTCGGGTTGAAAATGGAATATCCGCCTCCCCACTGGAAGGGCTGCGTGATGTACACCCCGTCCATTACCGCACCCATCTCGTCGGGATAGCCGCCGCGGATGGACGGCTGGGCATTAAAACCGCCGGAATAACTCATACCGGGCAGTGTTTTTATGGAAGACATGATGTCTTCAACAAGTCCGAGATTTGCTGTGGTATCCATTTCAGACTTGTCCATGGCAACCGAGATTCCGGACTGTTCGTCTTTCTTTCCCGGGGCTGAACGTTCTACCACGAGTTCGCGCCCTTCAATTACGTCGGTAATGGAAAGAACCATCGCCACGGATCGGTCGCTTCCCGAGATTGATACCCGCTGGCTCTGGTAGCCGGGCAGCTCGGCGAAAACCATCGCGCGGTCGGCGTCGTCGGGAAGTTCAACCAGGGCAACACCGTTTTCGTCCGTTACGGTTTCGAACTCGTACGGCCGAAGGGTAATCGTAACCCCTTCAAGCGGGATGTCGAGATCCCGGTCCGTAACGGTTACGGTAACGGTTTCCGCGAAAAGGTACAGGGGAAGCGTAATGAGCGCAATGAGCAATACTAGTCGTTTCATGGTCAATCCTTTTAGAACTTTATTCCGAACGAGAGGGATGGATAGAGCCATACGGTGTCATCGGAGATTTCGTAGCTCTTCGCATGGTTCCCCGTTTCAAAGGCGCCGTTATTTTGTCCGGCTATCCGCACATCAATATTGAGCGCGCCGAAGAGGGCCAGGTGCCGCATGAGGTGCACGTTGAGGGTGAGCCGCGCCGAGGGAATGTAGCCGTGTACAAACGCGTTAAAGAACGCTTCCCGTTCTTCGTCCGTATCGGTAACGATTTCCTCGCCGTTTTCGATCATCGTTATATATTCGTTGTTTTCGCTCACATCGAGAACCAGTCGCGACAGAAGTTCAAAATCGAGCGAAAGACGTTTGGACAGATACCGTCGGGTTCCTATACCGAAACCGAGGAAGAAGGAGTCCGCATCCTTTCCGGGAGTCCAGTTCATGTCGTAGCCCATCTGGTAGGTAGTGTAAAAGAGGTTGGTACCACCCTGATACTGAACCCAGAAGTTGCCGTTGGTGTCCAGATATACCGCGGGATCGAGTACGCCTTCGAGGATGAAGTTGAACAACCCGAGGGAGACGCCGGTATTGTTTCGGGCGATATTGACGATGCCCGCCTGGACGCCGTGTACTTCATTGGCGATGTTGATGAACCCTGCCGCCTGAACGCCGTCGAGCGGGCCGGTGGCGATGTTGATGAATCCCGCCGCCTGGAAGCCGTTGAACGGACCGGTGGACACGTTCAGAAAGCCGGCGCCCTGAATACCCTGGAAACGGTTGCCCGCAAAGTTCAGGAAGCCCGAAAGCTGGGCGCCTCGCGCTTCCCCGCCGTAGGTTATGTTGACGAGGTTGTTGAGTTGGGCGCCGCTGAAACCGCCGCCGTTCATGTTGAAGAGCAGGGACCCCTGGACACCCTGGATGTAGTTTTCGGTATAGGCGCCGAGTATGCTTGCCTGGACTCCCCGGATGTTCCGGTTCTTTGCCGCGAAGAATCCGAGCGAGATGTTCGCGTTGTCGGTATCTTCCATGGGGATGGTGAGCGAGGGAACAATGCCGACTACAATGGGTGTCCACTCGGTAATTTCTTCGAACACTTCCCGGGGTTCTGCGTCTCCCCGGGGGCGTCCCTGCGCGAGGGGTACGCCGAGAAACTGCGAGGAACCCAGCACGAAGTGCTGGTTCTGCTCGAGGGTAATCGTCGCCTGGCTCGTCGCGAGAGGAGTTACCAGGGTGATGATGTATCGGCCTTTCGGAACGGCGAGCGCGAGAGCGGTGCCGGCAACCTTGTTCAGCTCGGAAACAAGAAGCCCGTCGACGGTACGGATAAAGTACCGCCCTTCCGCGTCGTCCGGAAAAATCAGCGCCGAGTCCGCGTTGGTAATGTCGGTGAGCACCAGATCCCCCGAGCCGACCATGGTTATGTTGAACGAAGGGTGTTGGGGTCCGAAACTGCTCGTTTCCGTTTTGGAAAGCGTGTCGTTGAAGGCGTAGTGGTACAGTTCGTTCAGCGAAACCTTGCGGTCTCCTGAAGCGTCGGCGGCGCCGCGAAGCCCGGTAACGAGCGAGTGGGTAAAGTAGGACGCCTGGATTATGTCGGACTCCTGGGAGGATTCCTCGGCGGAGCTTGACGAAAGATAGGCATGGCCCTTTACCTCGCTTGCGTCGTCCATGAGGAAGGGCTGCTTGCGGGAACCGCCTTTCGCGCGGACAAAGCTTCCCGAAAAGCAGGAATCGAGCATGACCACGTGAACGTCCGAGGGAACGAGCGACAAGGATTCCTTGAGTTCCGAGTAGGAAAAGGTTTCCTTTCCGAGAAGAAGGGCGTTCTCGTCCGAATGTCCGGAATAGTAGAGAATGAACTCGGTTCTGCGTGCCTTGCCCCGGCGCTGTTCTATGTCTTTTGCGAAACGCGCGAAGGCGTTGTGGATTTTTTTGCGGTCGGGATCGGCGAGAATCATGCTGTTGCGCGATTCAACGCCGCCCACCTCGTTCAGGGTATCAGCAAGCCGCCGGGCGTCGCTCAGGGCGTAGCGAAGGCGTTCACGTCCTTCTCCGCCGTCATTGGCCGCGATGTAGAGGGCAAACCGTTCTACCGCGAGGGGTTCTGCGGCTCCTGCCGATTGCGCCCCGAGGGGCAGCAGAACAAGGGCGGCAAGTGCAATGAACAGTATGTTGGTTTTATGCATGGGGATTATCCTCACTTGTACAGTACAATGTCGGTTACGGTCATGCCTGCGGGCACCACATCCGAAAGATCTTTAGCGGGGAATCCAGCCGAGCGAGAAACGGCCTTGATGGATTCGAGAACCGGCTGGGCGTTGAAAGATTCCTCCGCGCTGATCATGATGAAACGCTCGAAATCGGGTGCGTCGTCCAGCTGATAAGAGAAGGGGAGAGCGGTCTCGCCTGTTGTCTCAAGGAGCGCCGAGAAGGTTCCCCGTTCGGGGTAATGCTGGGTAAGTACGCCGTTTCCGTCCACGGAGAATATGAATCCCCAGCGTTTGCCGGCTACATTATAGCTGACCTGCAGTACGTCGTTCACCGCAACCCGGTCGCCGGTATCCAGTTTTTCGGCGCGGTCTCCGGCCTGGCGGTACACGTACATGCGGATGGCGTCGCCCTTCGGCCGCTCGGTAAGCAGGCGTTGGCCGGTGAAGCCCGGCGAACGGGTAAGCTGCATGGTCGCGAGTACCGCGAAGGCCAGGGCAAAGCAAGCCGCCGCCGCGAAGGCGACAACCCTGATCGCCGGAAGAGCCCGCCCGCTGGTGAAGGGGAGTGCGGAGCGGCCGGTAGTTTCCAGTTTTTCCGCGATCGCCCGCTTCATGGCATCCGCCGGATACCGTGCAAGAATTTCCCGGTTCGAATCTTCCATTTCCCGGAGTCGGGAACGGGTTTCCGCGTCGGATGCGGTTTCTTTTTCGCCAAGGAGCATCTGCTCCAGAAAAATGTCGGGTATGCTCATATTAGTCCCTCACTCGCTTTAGTGCTTTTGCCCTGAGGCCGGCAAGACGCTTGCGAACGCCGGAAACCGAAAGACCGGTTTCTTTAGCCGTTTCATGAAGCGTCAAACCGTCCACATAATGCAGGAACGCCATGAGGCGGGTGGACTCCGGAAGGTCCCTGAAAAGCTCGCCCAAAAAAATTTCCGAGACAACCTGTTCGTCATGGGCCGTGCTCCGGGTATCCGCCGCGGTATCAATGATGAAGTCAATGCCGGGCCCGCTCCTCAATTTGTCCGAACGGATCCGGTTCAGGCAGACCGAGGTCGCGACCGTGTAGAAGAGGCTTGAACAAACGCCCGAAAGCTTTTCCCGTCGCTCAATAATCCGCACAAAGACGTCCTGCATGGCATCGAGGGCCTTTTCTTCGTCTTTGAGCAGGGCTCTGCAGCGTCGGAGCACCATGGGGCCGAACTGTTCATACAAGTGTTCAAAATCATCAATGGTAATGGTTCCGGATTTACTCATGCCTCTGTGTTCCTGTCACGTTTTTATAACACCCGGTGCGGGAAGATGTGTTACTGGTATACCGGAAATACTAGCACGTTTTATGACGATAATCAGATTTTTGTCCGCTTCGCGAGAATGGCGTCCAGAATTTCGAGTGCGGTACAACCGTCCCGGAACGACGATTCCGCCGGTACGGACGGGTTCCGGACGCAGGAAACCGCGTGCGCCATCATGTTGGCGAAGTAACCGGTTTTCCGCGTTTTTCGCCAGCGCCGTTCCCTGGCAGGCCGGAGCGATCGGAACGACTCGTACCAGGGGGACGGTTCACTCCGCCAGACTTCCCAGATACCGTTGCCTGCCCGGATCCGCCCCGAGGAAAACTCCACATCCAGCTCAAAGCCGAGAAAGTCCCGTCCCGGTGAGCAGTCTAGGGTAACGAGTGCGGTTTCTTTGCGGTCCCGCGTTTTTCCGAGGGCAATGAAAGGATTTTCGGTATCGTCGGGATCTCCCTGTACTGTCGTGATATCCCAGGGATCGGCGAGAAAGGTAATGATGTCCACGAGATGGGTGCCGTCATGCCAGAGTACCTGCGCCGGCGGTTTTGCTTGGCCCATGTACAACCGGCTGTGAACGGCCTTGAGCGTGCCGAGCTCCCCGGATTCGATGATGGAGCGGAGCATGCGGTAATCCCGGGAAAACCGTCGTTCATGGTTTACGATGACACGGCTCCTTCCTTCCCGTTCGGCCTTTTCCACCAGGGGCAGGGCGTTCCGTGCTTCTTCAAGACTCACCCCTACCGGTTTTTCCAGTACGATAACCGGAACCTGCGCGGCAAGGCAGGTTTCAAGGAGGGGAATGTGCGTTTCTGTGTCGCTCGCAATGTGCACGATGTCCGGATGGAGTTCGTTGAGCATCGTTTCGGCGGATTCATGAAGGGCCGACGAAGGGAGCTTCCACCGGCGGGCGAAAGAGGTCCGGGCGACCGGATCGGGATCGGCCCCGCCGACGAGGATCGTATCCCGGTTCTGCGCTATGGCGCCGGCGTGACTCGCCGGTTTTTCCCGGAGCCGGTCGTCCTCGAGGGAGGATCCGATCCTGCCGCAGCCGATAACGGCGCAGCGGATTTTGGTGGTCTTTCTGTTATGCGGTACTGATGAAGGCATTGCTCGGCGCTCCTTGTGGAAGGAATTATAACACAAACGGGGGCATTTCATTGACCCTGCGGGAAATATGACGTATTCTTGTGCTGACAAAATGACAAAACCTGTCAAAAAAGGACGGAGTAATGAATCATCCAAGAGTTATACAGGGTGGAATGGGGGTTGGTGTTTCAGACTGGAAACTCGCCCGTTCCGTATCGTCCATGGGCGCGCTCGGCGTTGTATCGGGCACCGCGCTCGACATACTTATGGTCAGACGCCTCGAACAGGGCGACCAGGGCGGTCATGTCCGCCGCGCGCTTGCCGCTTTTCCCGATCAGGGGGTGGCCGCACGGATTCTTGAACGGTATTTCCGGCCCGACGGAACCGCTGACACCCACGATTTCAGCGCGCATCCCCTGTGGCATGCCGACAGCGACCGTGTCGCCGCCGATGAGCTTGCAGTCGCCGGCAACTTTGTTGAAGTGTACCTTGCCAAAGAAAACCACGACGGTGTCGTGGGCATCAATTTTCTCGAGAAAATCGCGGTGGCGAATCCGCCCGCCATCTACGGCGCCATGCTTGCCGGAGTGGACTATATCCTCATGGGAGCGGGAATCCCTGTCGAGATACCCGGTCTCATAGATGCCTTTGCCCGGGGAGAAGGGGGAAGCGTGCGCATTCCGGTTGAAGGATTTTCCCACGGAGAGGGGTATGCTCTTGATTTTGACCCGTCAACCGTTCTGGCAAATCCGCCGGAACGCCTCAAACGCCCGTATTTTCTCGCCATTGTGTCATCGTACGTACTTGCCCTGACCATGGCGACCCGTGCTACCGGAAAGGTCGACGGCATAGTGGTTGAAGGACATTTCGCCGGAGGCCACAACGCGCCGCCCCGCGGAGTACTCTCTCTCGACGAAAACGGAGAACCAATCTACGGCCCCAAAGATACCGTGGACTACGCGAAAATGGTCGGTCTCAACCTGCCGTTCTGGATCGGCGGTGCCTGCAGTATGCCGGAGTCACTTGAAGAATCACAGCGTGCGGGTGCCCGGGGCATTCAGGTGGGAAGTCTGTTCGCTTTTTGTACCGAGTCGGGAATTCTGCCCGAATTGAAAAAGCGCTTTCTAGAAAAGGTAAAGGCGGACAGCGCACAGGTTTTTACCCACCCGAAAGGATCACCGACCGGGTATCCGTTCAAGGTAGCCCTGCTGGACAGGACGCTTTCAGATAAAAACGAACAACAGCGCCGGAAACGGCTATGTAATGTCGGATTCCTCCGTGAATTATACAAAACCCCTGAAGGGACTATCGGCTACCGGTGTCCTGCGGAGAATGAAAAAGCGTATGCCGCGAAGGGCGGCGATGCCTCCCGTTCGGGCGATGCGCTTTGTTTGTGCAACGCGCTATTCGCGACGATCGGACTCGGCATGAAATACGCAAGCGGCTACCTGGAGCTCCCGCTGGTAACGGTGGGCAGCAGCCTTGAATCGCTCCGGCTCATGATTGAACGGTTCGGCCTCTCGTACACCGCCCGTGATGTCCTCGCGTTCCTTGGACTTACACCCGCCCGGGAGGCAAAACGATGACCGATGACAGCGTTGTTGTAACCGGACTGGGCGTTGTATCTCCGCTGGGGAACAGCGTGGATGACTTCTGGACCAAGTGCCGCAACGGGGTTTCCGGAGCCGCGCGCATAACGGGGTTCGACACTGAGAATCATCACAGCAAAATTGCCTGCGAAGTGTCCGGTTTTGATCCGGATGTCCGCATTTCCAAAAAGCAGAGCCGCCGCATGGCCCGGTTTTCCCAATTCGCCGTATATGCCGCCGTCGAAGCGGTAACCCATGCGGGTCTCGACTTTGCCTCGATGGATTCGTCGCGGGTTGGCTGCCTCGTGGGTTCCGCAGCCGGCGGATATGATGTCCTTGAAGAACAGTACGCGACGTTTTTCGCCGAGGGTCCGCAGCATGGCAACCTTTTGAATGTTCCCAAAACTATCGCGAACATGGCGTCGTGCATGGTTGCGCTCAACCTCGGCATCACAGGGCCCAATTTCGCCGCCGTGAGCGCCTGCGCAACCGGCGGTCACAACATCGCCCTGGCCAATATGATGATCCGGTCCGGTCAGGCCGACGTGGTCGTCGCCGGAGGTACGGAGGCGGCAATAACACCCATGGTGCTCGACGCTTACGGCTGTATGGGCGTTCTCTCCACCCGGAATGACGATCCTGCGCACGCGAGCCGGCCGTTCGACCGCGACCGTGACGGTTTTGTTATCGGTGAGGGCGCAGGCATTGTGATCCTTGAAAGCGCCTCTCATGCCCGCGCGCGGGGTGCGGAGGTGCTCGCGCGGTTCCTCGGCGCGGGCATGACCTGCGACGCCCACAGCGTCGCAATCCCGGCGCCGGACGGCAAGCAGGCCGCCCGCGCCATGACGGACGCGCTTCGCTCCGGCGGTATTTCCCCCGATACGGTGGGCTACATCAACGCGCACGGCACTTCCACGCGCGCCAACGACAGTGTGGAAACCCTCGCAATCCGCTCCGCCTTCGGCGCCCATGCCGACACGCTATCCGTCAGTTCCACCAAATCCATGATTGGCCACACGCTTGGCGCCGCGGGCGCGATCGGCGCCATTGCCGCGATTCTCTCCCTGCGCGACGGGGTTATTCACCCGACCATCAACTATGAGAATCCCGACCCGGACTGTACCCTGGACTACACGCCCAACACGGCGCGGGATCGGGTCGTGCAGGCGGCGCTTTCGAACTCGTTCGGCTTCGGCGGGCAGAACTGCTCG
>MWCL01000012.1 GCA_002070025.1 Spirochaetes bacterium ADurb.Bin215 | reverse complement strand
TTCCCGGCTGTCGGGGCCCATATCGATTCATCATACGGATCTCAATCCCCGCGACGCGGAAAAGACCGTTTATCAGCTTCTGCGAAACGAGCCCGAGGTAAACACAATTCTCTTTACCGACCTCAACGACACCCTCGCCGGAACGCAGACCCTGATCGACCTCAATCAGGTTGGACGCATCCACGTTGTGGCCTTCGGCAACGATCCCTCAATTCGCCATTTTATCGAAATGGGCATTGTGAAGGGATCTCTTGTGGTAAATCCCTTTCTCATGGGTTACCAGGCGATGAAGTCCCTTTCCGAGCTCTGCACGACAGGCTACACCTCGACGTCGGTCGATTCCGGTATTGATGTCCTCGAGGCGAAAAACGAGTCGGTCCGGCGGCCGGACAGGGACAGATTCAGGAGACAGGAATGAAGCGCAGTTTCTACAACTCATTCCGGGTTCAGATGCTCGTCAATATTATCGGTGTGTTAATCATACTGATGTTCTCGGCCGCGTATATCCTTTTTTCTACAATCCGTCTGCAGGGTATTGTCGACCGCAATTTTTTCCAGCAGCGGTATCTCAAAGACATGCAGGACCGGCTCGAGGAATTCCAGGGACCCTTTCTCGATTTCCTCTCGACGAAATCCTCGAACGCCTTGTCAGAACTTCTCGTCATGACGCAAAAGATGCACGAGGTCATTCCGGTTTTCGAAGCTGTACCGAAGGATCCGCTTTCCCTCCAGGAGAAGGAGGTGTACTCTCTCATGTTTGCCTATCTCGATCTCGCGAACACCGTAATCGAGGAGAAGCGCGGTATGGACATTCCCAGGTACACCAGCCTTTTCGACGAGATGCAGGCTATCGACGGATACATCAACAGGGAGATCGAGAGCATATCGAGCGCGCGGTTTGCCGGACAGTTGTCCGAGTATGAGCGTTTTATCGAAACCTCCGGTCAAATACAGTTCTGGAATCTCATGTTCATCCTATTCATTTCGTTATTTTCGCTATCCATCCTGGTCCATACCGTCGAGAAGATAAATCGTCCGATGGTCAATCTTTCGCAGATGGCTGCCCAGCTTTCCGCGGGTAATTTCGAGATCGAGGATATCGGGATGACCAGGCTTTATGAGATAGACCATGTCGTCTCCGCCTTCAACCGCATGAAGAAAGACCTCCATACCTATATCCAGGAGATCCGCTGGCAGAGAAACGTCGAGCAGGAATACATGCAGGAGCGGGTGCGCAACATGCGCATGGAGCACATGCTCAGGAAGATGGAGCTCTACACCCTCCAGGCACAGATGAATCCCCACTTTCTTTTCAACACCCTGAATACCGGCATCCAGCTCGCCATAGTCGAGGGGGCTGAACGTACCGGAAATTACATGGAGCATCTTGCCAAGCTGTTTCGTCATAACATCCGCGAAAAGAACGTGATCGTTCCGCTTCGTCACGAGATTGAGGGTCTCGAGTCGTATTTTTACATACTCAATGTGCGCTTCCCCAAGAACCTTGATCTCGTCCTCGATTATCCGCGCGATATGCTCGATGACTATCAGATTCCTGCCTCGATCCTTCAACCCCTTGTAGAGAACTCCGTCATTCATGCTTTCAAGGACCGGCAGGAGCGGAATTCGATTGTCGTCCGCGTGTATTGTGAGGAGGGACGGCTTTGCCTCTCCGTCGCGGACAATGGTGTCGGAATCTCTGCCGACGTAATCAAGTCCCTGCTTCATCCGGTGCGGAATCACGAGTCCGACACAAAGGTCATGGGGCTCGAAAATGTTATCCAGCGGTTGTTTTTTTTCTTCCCCGACGATCCCGGGATCATTGCGATCAACTCGAAACCGGGTGCGGGGACGGAGATTCTTATCAGAATTGATACAGGCAGGGACCTATGTATACCGTCCTGATCGTCGACGACGAAGAGCCCGTCATTGAGAGCTATTCCTTTATCCTGGAAAGCGGCGTCGAGAATTTCCGGCTTGCCGGAACCGCGCGTTCAGGTTCCGAGGCAATCGCCCGTATACACGAACTCAAACCGGATGTCGTGTTCATGGACATCAACATGCCCGGGCTCGACGGGCTTGAGGCCATCGAACGGGTCCATGATTACTTTCCCGGGACAGTCTTCGTTCTTTCAACCGCATACGAGCGGTTCGACCTCGCGTGCCGGGCAATCCCGCTTGGAATATTCAAGTACCTGGTCAAACCGGTTACGAGAAAGACCTTTCTGGAAACGCTCGATGCGGTACGCGTGGAGATCTGCAAGCGAAGGAGCGGCCGTGTCTCTCCGGATTCAGGACTTCGTACCAACAAGTTCCTGAGCGAGACTATCTGGAAAGAACTTGGTCCGGAACAGTCGATCGCAATTCGCGAGTCGCTCGGCCTCGAGTCGGACGGCGGCTTCGTCTGCTTCGTCGGGCTCGATTCCGAGCAGGAGAATCTGTTCGTCGGGATTAACGCAGCCCTCGAGCTCAAGTTCCGGTTTCTCTTTACCATTCACCTGAATCTCGGGATGTATTTTTTTCCGTGTCCGGTCGACAAAGAAGCTGCTGATGCCTTCCTTGAGCGTACACTCAAGGACTGTGTGCCCGCCGGAGTCCTGTGTATCGTCGGCTCGGGAAGCGTCCGGTCCGGTACCGAGCTTCATCTCTCCTGCACGGAGGCACTGTCAGAACTCCAGAAACGGCGCGACAGCACCGACGTACGTATCCGGGAGCGGTTGCGTGTCATTCAGATCAGGCGCAAGATGGGCTTGAGCGATTGCGAGGAAGTTCGGGCCCTGTTCTCTGAATACTGGAGCGAGATTTTCGCCTCCTATAGTTTCGAGATGGCCAAGGCGAAGATGGCGGCCTTCTTTTCGCTGCTTATCGACGACGCCACCGGTTGTTACCAGAGTCATTCCGATACTGCGGTTCCCTTCGATCCCGCAGAGGAGATTATGGGTCTGGAGGATCTTGCCGCCTGGAAGGACTGGTCGCTCGCGACTTTTAACCGGATCTATACCATGACCCGGGGAAAGCGTACGGGACAGTTTCCTGTTCCCCTGGTACGCGCGCTCGCCTTTATCGAAACGTCCTTCGAGCGGCAAATTCAGCTTTCCGAAGTTGCGGATGCTGCGCATGTTTCAACCGCGTACCTCAGCAAGCTTTTTTCCGATCACCTGGGCAGTACCTTCGTCGATTACCTGACCGAAATCAGGGTTGGGCACGCGGAGCAGTTGATTCGGGAAAACCGGTTGACGGTAAAAGAGGTCGCGTATGCTGTCGGATATCAGGATCCCAACTATTTCAGCAAGATATTCCGTAAAACGGTCGGCATGTCGCCGAGCATGTACGCGGAAAGGAGTCGATATGGAAATCAGAATTATTAAGCTGGCCTCCCGGCGTCTGTTCCTGATGGCCCTGTGCCTTCTGGTTCTCTTTGCCAGCGGAACTTCCTGTTCGCGCGCAAAGACATCAGTCAAAAAAGACAAGATCCTGATCGGGTTTTCGATAGCGACAGCCACTTTTATCATCGAGCGATGGAACAAGGACATCAAGATATTCACCGGGGCCGCGCGAGACCTGGGGGCCGACGTTCTGGTACAACTTTCCGCGGGGGGAACCAAGGAGCAGATAGCACAGATCAACTTTCTTCTTGCGAGCGATATCGACGTCCTTGTCGTGGTCGCCCACGATACGGACATGCTTTCCGGGGTCGTAAAGAAGGCAAAAGACGCGAAGATTCCGGTTATCGCCTACGATCGCCTGATCATGGGCGTTCCCATCGACGCGTATGTATCTTTCAACAACAAGCAGGTTGGCAAGCTTTTCGGGAAGACGCTTCTGGAGGCCGTTCCAAAGGGAAACTACGTGATTGTGAACGGCTCCGTTCACGACAACAACAGTTTTGAGGTTAATTCCGGACTTCATGAGGAGCTTGATCCCGCGATCAACCGAAAGGACGTCCATGTTGTAGAGGAACTCTGGCTCGATCAGTGGAGTTCCGACGAGGCCCTGGAAAAGCTCGGCAAGGTGCTGGAGCGAACCCGCGACATCGACGCAATTTCCTGCGCGAATGATCAGATTGCAAGCGCTGCCATTCAGCTTCTGTCCGAATATCGTCTCGCCGGCAAGGTCGCGGTGGTCGGTCAGGACGCGGATATCGGCGCTTGTCAGAAGGTAGTCGAGGGTACCCAGTTGATGACGGTGTATAAACCGATCGCGAAGCTCGCGAACAGCGCGGCCGGGGTAGCCGTGGCCCTGGCATACGGGAAACGGGTACCGACCGAGCTTGTGGTGGACAACAAGAGCGGTGTGATGATTCCCTTCTATATGCAACAACCGTTGTCCGTTTTCAGTGACAATATGGACACCACCGTTATCCGGGACGGTTTTCATTCCCGGGAAGATGTATACCGGAATTTGCCTGAACGGGTAAAATAATCGCATGATGATATTACCCTTCCGGGGGTGCTTTCTCCTTTCTGGTTAAATTTTTACCCGTCTATGTGAAATAATTACGCTTTACAGTCCTCCAAAACGCCCACATAATGAATTATCTATCTCTTTTCTTTGGAGGAATACGTATGAAGAAAATCGTAATGATTGCTGTAGCACTCGTGCTGGCAACCGGCCTCGTTTTTGCCGGTGGCAAAGCGGACGCTGGCAAGGCAAAAATCGGTGTTTCGATGCCGACCCAGAGTCTCCAGCGCTGGAACCAGGACGGAGCCAACATGAAGGCCAAGCTTGAGGCTGCCGGATATGCGGTTGACCTGCAGTATGCGGGCGACAATGATATCCCCACCCAGGTTGCCCAGATCGAAAACATGATCGTTGGCGGCTGCAAGGTTCTCGTAATCGCGGCTATCGACGGTTCGTCGCTGACCGAGGTTCTCAAGGACGCGAAAGCGAACAATATCCCGGTTATCGCGTATGACCGGCTTATCATGAACAGCGACGCCGTATCGTACTATGCGTCGTTCGACAACTTCAAGGTTGGTGTTATCCAGGGTGAATACCTCCGCGACAAGCTGAATCTCAAGTCTGCCGCCGGTCCCTTCAACATGGAACTGATCACTGGTGACCCCGGAGACAACAATGCCGGATTCTTCTTCAATGGTGCACTCTCCATCCTGAAGCCCTATATCGACAGCGGCAAGATCAAAATCTTGTCCGGTCAGAAGACTTTCGCACAGTGTGCGACTCCCTCCTGGTCAACCGAAGAAGCACAGAAGCGCTTCGAGAACATCATTACCTCCGTTGGCTACGGCCCGAAGGGCGTGAAGCTCGATGCTGTCATGGCGTCCAATGACTCCACCGCACAGGGCGTTACCAACGCTCTCGTCGGAGCCGGATACACCAAGGCAAATTTCCCGCTGCTGACCGGTCAGGACTGCGACAAGGCATCCGTAAAGAACATGCTCCTGGGCCTCCAGAGCATGAGTATCTTCAAGGATACCCGCACCCTCGCTGCACAGGTTGTCGAAATGGTTAACGCAATCGCCAAGGGAGACACTGTTCCCGTCAACGACAAGAAGACCTACGATAACGGAACCGGGATCATTCCCTCGTTCCTTTGCGATCCCATATTTGCCACTCTCGATAACTACAAAGAACTTCTTATCGATAGCGGATACTACACAGAAGCGGATATAGCCGTTAAGTAAATCGGGCTATATTCTCGAACTTCAACAGACAGGCAGATTTACTGCCTGTCTGTATTTTTGATATCTGCTGGGAGGACAAATTGGGTACCGCACTTCTCGAGATGAGAAATATTACCAAAACGTTTCCAGGCGTTGTTGCACTCGATTCGGTTAATCTGGAAATTACTGAAGGCGAAATCCATGCGCTTGTAGGGGAAAACGGGGCCGGTAAATCAACATTGATGAACGTCCTGAGCGGTATTTATCCCTTCGGTGAGTACACCGGCGAAATTCTATTTGAAGACAAGCTCTGCAAGTTTAATCACATTAAGGATAGCGAAAACAAGGGAATCGTTATTATCCACCAGGAACTCGCCCTGGTACCATATCTGTCCATAGGCGAAAACATGTTTCTGGGGAACGAACGCGGTTCCTATTTGAATATTGATTGGGACGAGGCGTATACCAAAGCTGACTCCCTGCTCAAGATGGTCGGCCTGAAAGAGTCATCGAGGATGCTTATAAAGGATATCGGCGTCGGTAAACAGCAATTGGTCGAAATCGCGAAGGCGCTTGCGAAGAACGTCAAGCTCCTTATTCTCGACGAACCGACCGCGTCCCTGAACGAAACCGATTCCAGGAAGCTTCTTGACCTGCTTCTGGAATTCAAGAAACAGGGAATGACCTCGATCATCATATCCCACAAGATAAACGAAGTTTCCTATGTCGCCGACCGTATCACCATCATTCGCGATGGAGCGGTGATCAAGACCCTGGACAAGCGCACTGATACATTTACCGACGACGACATCATCAGCGGCATGGTTGGCCGAAGTCTCGTGGACCGGTTCCCGAAACGCAATCATACCATCGGTGACGTTACCTTCGAGGTGAAGAACTGGACCGTATACCATCCCATTTTTGAGGGCCGCAAGGTTTGCGATAATGTAAGTTTCAATCTGAGAAAGGGCGAAGTGGTCGGAATCAGCGGGCTCATGGGCGCCGGTAGAACCGAGCTTGCGATGAGCCTGTTTGGCAAGAGCTACGGAGTCGACATTTCTGGGGAAACATACATCAACGGACAACTCGTGCATCTCAACTCTGTCAAGCAAGCGATTGCGCACAAGATCGCCTATGTAACGGAAGACCGCAAGGGCAACGGACTGATACTGTCTACTCCGATTTGCGAGAATACGACGATGGCCCGCATGAGCAAGATCAGCAAGTTCAACATCCTTGACCGGGACCTCGAGGTACAGGTCGCTGAGGAATTTGCGGCCAAGCTGAATACAAAATGCACTTCCGTCATGCAGAATACCGGGAACCTCTCCGGAGGCAACCAGCAAAAGGTTCTTCTCGCCAAGTGGATGTTCGCTGACCCGGAAATACTCATACTGGACGAACCGACCCGCGGTATCGATGTCGGTGCGAAGTACGAGATCTATTGCATCATCAACCAGCTCGTCGAGGAAGGAAAGACCGTTCTGTTCATTTCCTCCGAAATGCCGGAAATTCTCGGCATCAGCGACCGAATTTACGTGATGAACGAGGGCAAGATGGTCGCCGAGCTTGATCAGAAAAACGCTACGCAAGAAGCAATAATGACACATATCCTACAATCCGGAAAAGGAGTCGAATAATGGCACATACACTCGGGGTAAAGAATACCCTCAAGAAAAACACAATGCTCATTGCGTTGGTTGTTGTCATGTTCCTATTTCAGTTTCTCATCGTTTCCTTCAATAAGGGATCGCTGTTTAATCCCGCGAACATTTCCAACATCATCAGCCAGAACGCGTATGTCGTCATTCTCGCATCTGGTATGCTTTTATGTATCCTTACCGGCGGTAACATCGACCTTTCCGTAGGTTCGATTGTCTCCCTCGTCGGTGCCATCGCCGGTACGATGATCGTTACCATGGGCATGAATATCTATGTCGGTATGGCAATCGCGCTCCTGTGTGGAATCGCGATCGGCGCATGGCAGGGTTTCTGGATAGCGTATATCCGCATACCACCGTTCATCGTCACCCTTGCCGGTATGCTCCTGTGGCGGGGTCTTGCAATGACCATTCTTAACGGTTTGACCATATCCCCCTTCCCGGACAATTACCTCAAGTATTTCACCAGTTATCTGCCTGGTGATGCCAACGCTACGACGATCTTCAACATTACGATGATCGTGTCATTCGTTGTGTGCGGACTGTTCATCGTCCTTCAAATTCTTGACAGAATTACCAAGAAAAAGAAGGGCTATGATGTCGAGCCCATGGTTTTCATGATTATCAAGGTTGTTATCATCAGCGTCGTTGTCCTTCTTATTGGTTGGTTCCTTGCCCAGCACAAGGGTATCCCCGTCGTTCTCATACTGCTTACCGTGATTGTATTGGTCTACAGTTATTTCACGAAAAAAACAGTTCCCGGACGACATCTCTATGCTCTGGGTGGCAACGAAAAGGCCGCGAAACTGTCCGGTATCGATACAAACAAGGTATTGTTCTTCGCTTACACGAACATGGGTTTCCTTTCGGCAGTAGCCGCACTGGCCAGTATTGCCCGGTTCAATTCTGCATTCCCTGCCGCGGGTACGAACTATGAGCTTGATGCCATCGGATCGTGCTTCATCGGTGGTGCCTCCGCGTACGGTGGAACCGGAACCGTCGGTGGAGCAATCGTCGGTGCCATCTTCATGGGTGTTCTGAACAATGGTATGTCCATACTTGGAATTGACGCGAACTGGCAAAAGTCTGTAAAGGGTATCGTTTTGCTCGCTGCAGTCATATTCGATATTCTGTCGAAAAAACGGGCTAAAGCGAAGTAGTCTTTTTCAACGGACAGCGAATGCTTCCGTAACCTCTCCTGCCGCATCCTGGATTCAGGGTGCGGTTTTTTTTGTCTTTTTTATTTGTTTCTATTGACAGAAACGCTCTCTTCGGGGTATGGTTCCGATGTTACTATGGATAGTAACGAATGAAAATTACCGGCAGGAGCGAAACAATGAAAAAAATGCGGAGAGATGCGCTGGCCGTATCAGTTCCCGGCGAACGGTACACCCCCTTCGCGCTGGCAAAAAAACTTGGAGCATTGGCCATTCTGGAATCAGCGTCATTTACGCATGGACGTGACCGGTATTCCATAATTCTGGCTCGAGAGGCATTTCGGGTTGTTCAGAATGACGCAGGTGTACATTACGCAATAGACGGAAAAAATGTTCCGGCGGGAAAAGGAGACATTCTCGATGTACTCATGGAAATCGCCGGGCAAAACGCGTTGCCAGCGGACGGGATTCCTCTTCCCGGCGCTGGAATCGGATATCTTGGGTATGAATTCTGTCAGCGGACGGATACCATTACTCTTGCCGAACAGCAGGATCCGCTGGCCCTGAACGAATCGGAGTTCATTGTAGGCCATGTGTACCTCGTATTTGACCACTTTACCGATACGATTCACATATTTGCCCTGAATTATGAACAACACGAAATTGATCTTGAAGAGACGGTGGCGGACATAAAGCGGCGTCTTGAAGATCTGGACTTTTCCTATCTCGCGCCTCCGGCGGACCGGGCACCGTGTACCGTCGTAACGGATATGCAGAAAAGTCACGACGAGTTTGTGTCCGGCGTTCAGACGGTTCGCGAAGAAATTATCGCCGGGAACCTGCTGCAAGCGGTGCTTTCGCGGCGGCTGGAGATTGATTCGCCGGAATCCGCCTTCGAGGTGTACCGACGACTCCGGTCAACGAGTCCGTCCCCCTATCTTTTCTATCTCGACTTCGGTACCCACCAGATAGTCGGTGCGTCTCCCGAAAGTCTGGTGCGTGTCCGCGACTCCGTAGCTTCCATCCGGCCGATTGCCGGAACCTGCCGACGCGGCAAGGACCAGGCGGAAGATGATGAACTGCGCAAGAAACTTCTGGCCGATCCCAAGGAACGGGCGGAACATCTGATGCTCGTGGATCTTGCGCGGAATGATCTTGGTCGTGTGTGTCTTCCCGGGTCGGTTCGGCTTTCCCGGAACATGGATGTGGAAAAATTCTCCCATATCATGCATATCGTTTCGGATGTCGTAGGGCAGATCGGGGAAGGACTGCATGGTCCGGTAACCGGTGTGGATGTGTTGCGTTCCGCCTTTCCCGCGGGAACCGTGAGCGGGGCCCCGAAAATTCAGGCCATTGAAACGATTTCACGCCTTGAATCGGTACGGCGCGGATTTTACGCCGGGGCCGTCGGTTATATCGAGGCGGACGGCGACCTGGATTTCTGTATTTCAATCCGCTGTGCGCTCAAGAAGGGCGCGCGATGGATTCTCCAGGCAGGAGCCGGAATCGTGTACGCCTCGGATCCCGAACGCGAATGGGAAGAGACCGGAGAAAAACTGGCCGCCATGCAATCTGTACTTACCGGAGGGGAAAAATGATTGTCCTGATCGATAACTATGATTCGTTTACCTACAATGTATACCAGTATCTTACCCGCCTTTCTCCGGAAGAAATCCGGGTAGTGAGAAACAACGAAATAACCCTTGAGGAACTCATTGCGCTTGCTCCCTCCCGCCTGGTCATTTCACCCGGTCCGGGCCGTCCGGAGGATGCGGGAATAAGTATCAAAGCAATTTTGCATTTCGCCGGTAAGATTCCCATACTGGGCGTTTGTCTCGGACATCAGGCCATTGCCCAGGCATTCGGCGGAAAAATAGTGCAGGCGAAACACATCAAACACGGCATTGCCGAGGAAATTTCCCTGGACGGGAAGGGCGTGTTTCGCACTATCGGGAAAAAGGGTGTTTTTACCCGGTATCACAGTCTTGCGGCCGAGGAAGCCTCGCTGCCGGCAGAACTGGAAGTAACCGCCCGGGCAGACGACGGCGAGATCATGGGGATCCGCCACCGCGAATTCCCGATTGAAGGCGTCCAGTTTCATCCCGAATCCATAGCGGCAGAAAAAGGCGATGAACTGTTCAAGGCTTTTCTTTCGTACCGCCGTGAAGGACTCGCCTTCAGCACCATTCTTTCTTCGCTTCTTGCCGGGAAGGATCTGAACCGGGAGACGGCCGAACTTTTCATGGAAGATCTGACGGAAGGGTCGCTGGATGAACGGCAAACTTCGGCCATACTTACCGCCATTTCGTCAAAGGGTCCCGCGGCGGCGGAAATTGCCGGATGCGCTTCCGTTCTCTGCAAAAAAAAGACTCCCATTCAGGTTTCCGGAGAACTGGTTGATGTCGTCGGCACCGGCGGTGACGGTATAGGCAGCTTCAACATCAGTTCGATGGCCGCGCTCGTGGCTGCTTCCTGTGGCGCTAAAATTGCCAAACACGGGAATCGTGCGGTATCGAGCAAATCCGGTTCGGCTGATTTTTACGAAGCGCTGGGCATTTGCATCGATGTGCCGCCGGCGAAAACGGCGGACGTGATCGAAAAAACCGGATTCGGCTTCCTGTACGCGCCCGTGTACCACAGCGCCATGCGTTTTGCCGCGCCGGTCCGCCGCCTTCTCGGTGTAAAGACCATCATGAATCTGGTCGGGCCGCTTTCAAATCCGGCGAACGCACGATTCCAGATGATCGGTGTGTACGACAAAAGTCTTATGCACCCGGTCGCGCAGGCCTCCAAAATGCTCGGGTCCACCCGGGTCATGGTGGTGTGCAGCCGCGACGGAATGGATGAAATTTCACCCTGTGCCCTCACCGATGTGGTGGAGATTGACGGAAACGGCACCATTACCGAATACACCATCAATCCTGAGACCTTCGGTATAACCGGGTGTCAGATGGAGGATCTTCTCGGCGGAGATTCACGGGAAAATGCCCGGCTTGCCCGGGAGGTCCTCGACGGATCCGGAAGGAAGGGCATTCTGGAAGCGGTCGCCCTGAACGCGGCCGCAACATTGTATATATGCGGTGAAGCACCGGATATCGGGGCTGGATATGCCCGCGCGAAGGAAGCCATTGCCGACGGACGCGTCTCCGACCTGATTGAAAAGGTCCGGGAGGCAAGTTGTGCCTGACATTCTCGAGCAGATAGTTTCGGCACGGCGCGCGGATTACCGGCAAAAAGGCGCAACCTTCGGCGTGGCCGTGCCGGATCACCGGAAACGTCCCCTCGTTCCCTTTCTCCGGGAACCGGGAACGATTCTGGAAATAAAGCGCGCGTCCCCGTCCCGTGGCGATATTGCTCCGGATCTTGATCCGGTTACCCTTGCCGGGCACTACCGTGAAGCCGGAACGAAAAACATTTCCATTCTGACGGAGGAACGCTTTTTTAAAGGTTCACTGAACGATTTTCTCGCGGTATCAGATCGTATCTATGATGTGGCACTGCTCCGCAAGGACTTCATTCTTTACGAAGACGAGATCGACGTGTCCTGGCGGGCCGGAGCCGATGCGGTGCTCCTCATCGCGCGAATCCTCGAAACGGAAACCCTGCTCCGGCTCGCTCAGCGCTGCCGTTCATTTTCCATGACTCCGCTTATCGAGGTGCGTGAGAGCGCCGATCTAGATAAGCTTTCCGCTGCGGCAGCGGGCGGGCCGGTTATTGCCGGCGTGAATTCCCGCGACCTCGCGACCTTTCAGATCGATCCCCTGGTCCCGGCGATCATGCGGAGAAAACTGCCCGGGACCTCGGTCTTCGAGTCCGGAGCGACAACCCCGGGCGCCTGCCAGTTTGCCCGCCGACTCGGTTTTGAAGGGCTTTTGATCGGGGAAGCGGCGGCCCGGAGTCCGGAAAACGCTGGACGCCTGGTCTCTGCCTTTTCGTCAGCTCGGCCGGACTGGGCCGGTCAATTCTGGCGGGAAATGGGACAACGCCTTCAGGCAGCCCGTGAAAAGGGACGGCCGCTCGTCAAGGTCTGCGGTCTTACCAATACCGACGATGCCCTGCTTGCCGCAAAGAACGGCGCGGATCTGCTCGGGTTCATTTTCGCCGAAAGTCCCCGTAAAACGGATGGGGCAACCGTACGCGCCATCGGGGCGAAGATTTCCGCCGAGGGGTATTCCCTGCCCGGGAAACTGCCCCTGCTTGTGGGAGTTGTTACGGAAACGGAAAGCGCTGCCGCCAGGGAAGCTTTTTCCCTCGTATGCGAGGGCGTACTGGACGCGATTCAGTACCACGGTGAGAATCCCGGACGGGATCTTCCGCGTATCGACCGTGCCGGAGGAGACTACGGTATCGGAAAGTACTCGGTGGTCCGGCTGGGCTCGGAAGCCGATCTTTCCCGCATCGACACTCTTCTGGAGAACGGGGAACCCCGTGTTCTGGTGGATGCCCGGGTGGAGGGAATCGCCGGCGGTACCGGCAAGACCATTCCGCGCAACCTGGTACGAAAAGTACGGGATCATGGCGGTCTCTGGCTAGCCGGCGGGATCGGACCGGCGAACATACGACGGTATCTTGAAGAGTTCTCCCCGGAACTCGTGGATGTTTCAAGTTCGCTTGAATCCGCGCCGGGGAAAAAAGACGGAACCCTTATTGCAAGTTTTTTCAGGGAGATTGCATCATGACAACGACAGGCTTTTTTGACCGGTTCGGCGGACGATATGTCGCCGAGATTTTGCGGAGGCCGCTCGATGAGCTGGAAGCCGCTTTTACTGACGCCATGGCGGATCCGGGGTTTCTCGATGAACTTCAGATGCTCCGGGCCGACTTTATCGGGCGGCCAACGCCGTTCCTGCATGCCGCAAACGCGTCCCGCGCACTCGGCGGGGCGGATATCTATATCAAGATGGAAGGGCTCGCCCATACCGGCGCCCACAAGATCAATAATGCCGTAGGTCAGGCACTTCTGGCCCGGCGTATGGGGAAAAAACGGATAATCGCCGAAACGGGAGCCGGACAACACGGGCTCGCGACCGCCGCGGCATGCGCGAAAATCGGCCTGGAATGTGTGGTATACATGGGCGCGGTGGACGTGAGCCGGCAGCAGCCGAATGTTGCGGCCATGGAGCTCTACGGCGCGACCGTGGTTCCGGTACACTCCGGCTCCCGCATACTCAAGGATGCCATCAATGAAGCCATGCGGGACTGGGCCGCGTCATTTGAGACTACCCACTACCTCATCGGCTCAGCGCTTGGACCGGCGCCGTTCCCCGACATGGTTCGTACGTTCCAGTCGATTATAGGTGAAGAGACAAAAACACAAATCGCCGAACGGAAACTGGACGTTGCTGCGCTTGTTGCCTGTGTGGGCGGCGGTTCAAACGCCATCGGATTTTTCTCGCCGTTCATCGATCAGCCGGCTCCCCGGCTTGTCGGCGCCGAGGCCGGCGGTGTTGGTCCGGGCGCTGGAGAGAATGCCGCGCGGATGACGGGCACTGCTGCCCGTGACGGTATTATTCACGGCTACAAGAGCCGGTTTCTCATGGACGAAGACGGCCAGGTTGCCGAAACACGCTCCATCTCCGCCGGGCTCGATTATCCCGGTATCGGACCCCAGCTTGCCGCTCTCGGTGAACAGGGCCGTATCGAGTATACGTCCGTAGAAGACAAAGAAGCGCTGGAAGCGCTCTCGTTTTTTGCCCGGAATGAAGGTGTCCTGTTCGCGCTCGAAAGTGCGCATGCCGGCGCCGCCGCGATGCGGCTCGCGAAGGAACTCCCCCGCGGCAAGGCGATCGTGGTGAATATGTCCGGCCGTGGCGACAAGGACCTGTTTATAACCTCGCCGGAGTTCCGGCCGCGGGAATGGCGGGATTTTCTTGCTGCCGAACTGGAACGGCTGAATGCCGGGCGTGAGATTCATGGGGAGGGAGTGGAGCGATGAATGTAATGGCACATCTTGTGGCGGGGTACCCGACTGATGAACTGGCGTTTGCCACGGCCCGGGGGCTCGCGGAAGGCGGCGTGGCGTATTTTGAAGTGCAGATTCCTTTCAGTGATCCGGGGGCGGATGGCCCTGCCATTCAAACCGCTTCTTCTGAAGTGCTGTCCCGGGGATACCGGGTAGCGGATGCGTTTGCCTTTATCAATCGACTGTGTCGGAGTTATCCCGGCATTCCCGTTTTTGTAATGACCTACGCGAATCTTGCCTGGAGCGGTGGTATTGAGACCTTCGTACAGCAGGCTGCCGACGCGGGTGTCCATGGTCTCATCATTCCCGATCTTCCATTCGATGGAGACGAAGGACTGGCGCTTGCGTGTGCGCATAAAGGTTTGTCCTGTGTTCCGGTAGCGGCACCATCCATGGGCGCAGACCGGTTGAATACACTGGTGGGCAAACACTATCCGTTCATCTACGCGGCGCTCCGTTCCGGTATAACCGGGCAGGAAACATCAATAGACGAACGGACAATTTCGTTTATTGAAACGGTTGGCGCATCCGGTTCCGCGGTCCTTGGCGGGTTTGGCATCCGCACCGGTGAACAGGTTGCCCTTCTGGCGCCGCATGTGCATGCGGTCGTCGCTGGCTCCGTGTTTGTGAACCTGATACGGGAAAATGCTTCAGGGGGTGCCGACGCGGTGTTCCGGGCGGTTCGTGAGAAGGCGGCAGAGCTGACCGGTAAAAAAATCTGATTTGCATAAACGACCCGTCAGTCGTTATACTTACTGGTAATGATTACTATAACCGGATTAACAGGCTGATATCGTGGAAAAGATCTATAGAGTTCTTTTGCTGGCGTTGGCCTTTTTATTGCTGATCCTTATCGTACTGGACATGTATTACGCATTCGGATATACCCGGCCGGGCTCCCTGCCGGGGGTGCCCGAATCGCGGGTTGGCTGTCTCACCGGAGTGCTGGCCATACTCCTGGTCTGTTTTTTATTGACCGTCAGCCTTCTTGTAGTACGAAAACGTGTTGATTACCGGAACAGGATCAACCAAAGCGTAATACGACTGTACAAGCTGGTATTCGACGGACTTTCAACCGGCGTACTGGTTCTGGACCGGTATGCCAAAGTACGGTACATCAACAATGCCTTTTGCAACTTTATCGGCTGTAATGAACAGGATCATCCTCTTCTCGCTCATTATTCACGCCTTGTTGACCCGATGTTGCTGCCCGTATCGGAAAAACTCGCCCAGGCCCTGGAATCCGGCGAGAGTTTCAGCCGTGAGTACCGGGTTTTTCTCCCGTCCGGAGTACGCTGTTTCAAATGCGGCTATTATTCCGCACAGGATGATCAGCTGGGGAGAATAAGCATCATCAGTCTGGAAGACCGGACCCGGGAAGACGCGATAAAGCAAAAACTATCCCGCCAGCTTGAAGAAACCCACCGTCATGCAGCGGCCCGCGACAATTTCTTCGCGAACATGAGTCATGAAATCCGTACCCCGATAAACGCTGTTCTCGGCATGGCGTATTTTGCGAAAAAGTTGAGCGAGAACGAGAAGTGCCGGGAGTACATCCAGAAAATAGAAAACGCGTCGGAGCTCCTGCTCGGTGTGGTAAATGACATACTGGACTTTTCGCGGATGCAGGAGAGCAAATTCAGCCTGAACCCCGAAACGTTCAATGTATACGATCTGCGGAAAATTCTTCTTGACCTCTTTACACTCAAGGCTGAACAGAAGGGTCTTGAGTTTCAGGTGGAATTCAACTGCTCAGATCCGCTTCAGGTGTACGGCGACCAGTTCCGTCTTACCCAGATATTCATGAATCTTGTCGGGAATGCCATCAAGTTCACCGACCAGGGGCTTGTAGCCGTTTCTCTCAACTATGAGAAAATTGGTGCTGATATCATTCTGCGTTGTTCCGTACGGGATACCGGCTGCGGGCTATCCGAGGATGAGGTAGGCAAATTGTTCACCGATTTTGAACAATTCGGACAGGTGCTTGTGAAGAGTCAGGAAGGAACCGGTCTCGGGCTGGCCATCTGCAAACGTCTTGTTGAACTCATGAAGGGTGTTATTTGGGTGGACAGTTCTCCGGGCAAGGGATCCGTTTTCCATTTTGTGGTTCTCCTTCAGGACCCCGCCGGAACGGGCCGGCATGACGGAAAGGAACCTCCACGGATTAAAAATCGACATGGTCAGGTTCTGCTGGCGGATCCGGCGGAAATCAACAATGAAATAGCTGTTGCCCTGTTGAACACACTCGGGTATACCGGTATTACCGCAACATCGATGGAAAACGCGCTCGACTTGTGTCAGTCGGGTGCTTCCGGGTATTATGATGCGATCGCTGTGGATATCAATCTTGCGCGTAACGCCGGGGAACCGGCTCTTGTCCGCATCAGGGATCTGGTCGGTGAAGAATGCCCGATTTTGGGTATTGTCGAACCGGATCATGAAGAAACGGACGATGATTACGTGTTCGACGGATTTTTGCACCGGCCCTATAGTCCGGAAGAATTCAGGGAATATTTCCCCGATTTTACCATATAGCATCGGAGAGACAGCATGGATACCTTTACGCTCGTGAGAACCGGGCATTTGAATCATCAGGGAAACCTCTTCGGCGGACAACTGCTCAAGTGGGTAGACGAGTATGCCTGGCTTGCCGCGACGCGGGACTACTGCGCGTCGGTACTGGTTACCCGGGCAATGAACAACAGCGAGTTTTCACATGCGGTACCGAACGGCTCAATACTCCGGTTTCACATGGAGCGGGTACATGAAGGAAGAACCTCGGTCCGATATTCGGTTGATGTTTACGCCGAAAGACCGGGACATTTCGATGAAATACTGATATTTTCGAATACGGTAACGTTCGTTTCGGTAAATGCGGAAGGGGAAAAAACTCCTCTGATAAAAAGTGACCGCTGCAGGAGTACCCCGGCATCATGACAATACGATCAAACAAAACAGAACTTTCCGGAACAGTTTCAGTTCCCGGTTCCAAGAGCCACACCATACGTGCGGGAATTTTCTCCCTGCTTGCCTCGGGTACGTCCATTATCCGCAATCCCCTGGAAAGTGCCGATTGTCTTTCCTGCATGGACGCGATTTCCGCGTTCGGCGCGGAGGTACGCATAGAACCGGGGGTTTGGACCGTTACTGCACCACCGGCAGGGATCCGCGTACCGGCAAAGGTTGTGGATGTAGGAAATTCCGGTTCCGTCCTGTATTTTATTACGCCTGTTGCCGCAACACTTCCCGGTTGGACCGTTTTGACCGGAGACGCATCCATCTGCACCCGTCCTGTCAGACCCCTGCTTGACGGCTTGCGCTCTCTGGGAGCCGAGGCGTTTACTACACGGGACGACAGCGACGCCCCTCCTGCGGTGGTGCGCGGGCCGCTCAAAGCCGGTACTGTTGAACTTGAGGGGAACCTTTCACAATACGCGAGCGGAATCATGATGGCAGCATCCCGTGTTGCCGGAACCACCGTCATTTCTCTCCGGAATCCCAAGGAAGTTCCCTTTCTGCAGATGACGTGCACCTGGCTTGAATCGCTCGGTGTAACCGTCCGCTATGACAAACTGCGAATGAACCGCTTTGAAATTACCGGACCGGTTGCCATCCCGTCCTTTGAACGGCGGATTCCTTCGGACTGGGAAGGGGTTGCGTTTCCGCTGGTTGCCGCGGTCATAACCGGCTCGTCCATCACCATAACCGGAATCGACTGTTCCGGAAGCCAGGGCGACGCGGCAATCGTGGATAATCTTGTTGAAATGGGCGCAGATATCGTGATCGACGAAGCCAAGGAAGAACTTCTGGTTAACAGCCGCGGTGCGAAGCCGCTTTCGGGTGGAACCTTCAACTGTGCCGGTTACCCGGACGCGGTTCCTTCGCTGGCGGTAGCGGCCTGTTTTGCCCGTGGCGTAACCCGGCTTGAGGATATCGGTGTATGCCGTCTCAAGGAAACTGACCGTATTACGCTTATGAAAAAAGAACTGGAAACGCTGGGCGCTGTTGTGCATGAAGGGCCGGACTGGATGGAAATTCACGGGAATGCCGGAGAAGGCATGCATGGGGGTATTGTAGACAGTCATGATGACCATCGCATTGCCATGGCGCTTGCCGTAGCCGGCCTGGCCATTCCCGGCGACGGCGTCTTTGTTCGCGACGCCGAATGTTGCGCCATCTCTTTTCCTGATTTCTATACGGTTATGAACGGAATTCATGCGGGATTTGTTTGCACAGATGAGTAAACCTGCAGTATCCTTAAGAGAACATACAACGCATTGCAAGGAGTGATCATTTTGAAAATGAAGAGTGTGGTTATCAGAACCACTGATATCCAGAAATCAATCAATTTCTATGAAAAAATCATGGGTTTTTCTTTTGACGGCATGATTTCAGCCGCGCCCGGAAAGCAGATCGCCTTTCTTTCAGATCCGGAAAGCGGAGCAAAACTTGAGCTTCTGCATAATGAGCGGGGAGAAGTCTGCACGTCGGGAAGTGTTTCCCTCACGTTTATTGTTGACCAGATTGCATGGGCGGAAAAACACATGACGGACAACAAGGTACGCATCCTTTCCACACCGAAGACCATCAAGGACGGGAAAAAAATCATGACGGCCGTTGATCCGAACGGTGTTGAACTCGACTTTATCGAAGAGTGACGTAAATTCGCGGGCACAAACGAAACCTTTTCTTGTTTGTGCCATCATCGTGGGCTATACTGATTGTTGGTATGGAGGATTATATGAAAAAGAACGTTATGCTGATTATTATTGCCCTGACAATGGTGTTTATTGGCGCCTGTACGTCCACGCCCAAGGTTACCCGTGTCGACTCAGACACACAGGTTGACCTGAGCGGCTACTGGAACGACACCGATGTACGCATTGTTTGTGAAAGTCTGATCAATGATTGTCTGTCTTCGCCTCGTGTTGCGGGTTTTGAACAGCGCACCGGCGAGCTTCCGGTCATTATTGTCGGTTCTTTCCGGAACCAGAGCGACGAACACATTGATACCTCAATAATCCAGAAGCGCATGGAAACAGCCATCCTCAACAGCGGCAAGGCGGACTTCGTGGCAAGCAGCGACGAGCGTCTTGAACTGCGGGATGAGCGGACCGAACAACAGTCCTGGTCCAGCGAAGAAACCGCAAAGGCTCTTGCGAACGAGACCGGCGCGGATTTCATGCTCATCGGTTCGGTCAAGACCATTATCGACAGCGCGGGAAAAACAGCGACCCGTACCTATTTTGTCTACGCGGAGCTGATTGACATCGAGTCAAACCGGAAACTCTGGATCGGCGAAAACAGCGAGATTAAAAAGATAATCAAACGGCCCGCCGCCAAACTGTGATAGAAATTCATGATTGATACGGTCAATAACCGGAAGCTGTTCAGCTTCCGGTCATTAGTCTGCGCGGCGGCAGCGTTCCTGCTTGTTTCGTGCGCTTCGGTTTCCCACTATGAAAAAATTGATGCCGCCGTCCTCTCCGGGAACTATGACCGGGGGTTGACCCTGGTTAAAGAAGCGAAAGGAAAGGGCTACCGGGACAAGGATGCCGTGGTCTATTACCTTGACGCCGGCATGATTTCCCACTTTGCCGGGAGTTACGAAAAATCGTCGGAATATCTGCAAGAAGCGGAAAAATCCATTGAGGCAGCGTTTACGAAGAGTATCTCCCTGGAGGCTGCTACCTTTCTGGTAAATGACACCATGCGTGAATACCCGGGAGAGGATTACGAAGACCTGTATCTGAACGTATTTAATGCGCTCAACTACTATCATCGGGAGAACATGGAAGGCGCGATGGTGGAAGTGCGCCGTATGGACAACAAGATTCGGTATCTATCCACCAAATATGGTACCGTTCTGACCAAGGCGCAACAGGATCTTCTTAAAAAGGATTCCGGTATCCCCTACGACAAAGAGGCCGCCCGGGTCGAGTTTACCAATTCCGCACTTGCGCGTTATCTGGGCATGTTGTTCTACCGGGCGGAGGGTAAGCGGGACGACGCACGGATCGACCGCGACCAGGTGCGGTTGGCTTTCGCCAACCAGCCGGCAATGTACGATTTTCCGTTGCCCGAAACTCTTGATGAGGAATTGAGCATTCCCCGGGAGAAAGCCCGGTTAAATGTACTCGGTTTTTCCGGCAGATCTCCCCTGAAAGCGGAAAAAGTTACCCGAATCCCGATATCCGGGAGCAACTGGATAAAGATTTCCATTCCCGAATTTCGCGAACGTCCTTCGCGGGTTGCCCGTACTGTAGTGAGTCTTGATTCCGGAGAAAACTTCGAACTTGAGCTCATTGAAAAACTGGGAACTGTAGCGCGGGAAACATTCAAACAGCGTGCGGCGATAATCTATGTTAAGACCATTTTACGCTCACTGACCAAGACTACCTCGTCGGCTCTTCTTGACGAAGGGGCAAGTCATGCTGACGATCCCGGCGCGGCGCTTTTGCTCGGACTCTTGTCCCTGGGAACCCAGGTATATGCCGAGGCGAGCGAACAGGCTGATTTACGTATGTCCCGCTATTTCCCTGATCGGGCACATGTAGGCGGAATTACCGTTGATCCCGGCGTGTATACCGTGACGGTTACCTGGTATGATTCCGGTAACAATCTGGTGCAACAAACGGTTTATGACGGTGTTGAGATTAAAAGTAACCGGTTGAATCTTTTGGAGGCTGTATGCATGCAATAATTGCGTTGGTTCTGGCTCTTGCGGCGCTTACCGGCTGTGCGAGCAGTCCGGCAACGGGTACCGGAAAAATTGACAAAAATGATCCCCCGAAACCCGTATGGGTGGACAATCCGCGGGAAGTATACTCCGACGCACGGTATGTTGCCGCTGTGGGATATGGTCCTGACCGTGAATCGGCCGAGAAAAGTGCGCTCGGCGCGCTTGTCGCCGTGTTCGGCCAGAATGTCTCCGGCGAAACCGTGGTAACGTCGCAGTATACCGAAGCAGTCCGGGAAGGCAGGGTTCTGGTTACAGAAGACAGTGCGGTCCAGCAGGCGGTTACCAGTTCATGGGAACAGGATACGATAGTCGGTGCAGAAATAAAGGATACCTGGTTCGACGGCAACCGTACTACCTATGCTGTTGCTGTGATGGACAAATCCCGCGCCATGGTACTGTATGCGGAACTCATTGAAGCCAATGAATCCTCGATACAAAGCCTCACCGCGATTCCTGCCGCGGAGCGGAATACCCTTGATGCCTATGCCCGGTTTGATCTTGCGGCGACCATTGCCGAGGCCAATGCGGGCTTTGTCAATGTTCTTTCCGTGGTAAGCCCGGGCGCCGCCGCTGCCAGAAGAAGCGGACTCACGATGGTGGAAGATATGCGGCTTGAATGCCGGAAAATCGCGGAAAAAATTCCCATAACGGTTCAGGTGGAGAATGACCGGGAGGACCGTATACGGAGCGCGTTTTCGTCCGTTATTTCGGGCGCGGGATTCAAGATTGCCGAATCCGGATCACGGTATACCCTGCAGGCTGTTCTTCGTCTTTCGGAAACTGAACTGCCGAAGAATCCGAATAAATTTGCCCGGTATCAGGTTGAGTCCCGCCTGACCGATGCCCAAAACGCTACATCGGTGCTGCCATGGACCATCAGTGGTCGTGAAGGACACGCGACCTTGCCTGAAGCGGAACATCGCGCGGTACGTGCAGCGGAAAAAAAGATACAAACCGAATTCGGGGCCGTTTTTTCCGATTTCCTGTCCCGCTAACGAATTTTAAAGAAGAGGCCGAGAACGGCCAGGGTTATCAGAACCTGCATGATCATGAATTTGAGAAGAACCTGTGTGGGCGACCAGAGCCGGTTTTTTCTCATGTGATCGTGCAGGGGAAACCTGATTGAATGTAAAATCCTGATATTGAAAAATCGCAAAAGGGCAACCTTGAGCAGTCCCGTGCCGCCGTTGATAAGGATCATCGCGCTGGTCATGAGCAGGAGAAAGGGATTCCCCGAAAGGATTACGCAGATTCCGATGAAAAATCCCAGAGACCGTGAGCCCGCGTCTCCCATGAGTACCTTGCTGGGAAATGCGTTATGCCACAGGTATCCCATGAGAACCCCCGAGAGACCAAAAACCTGTACCGCCCAGCGGGCCCCGTCTTCCATGTGGGGAACCAACAGATAACTGGCAATTTTCGTATGACCGAGCACAAAATAGAAAATTAATCCCAGAGAGATGAGGGCCAACAGAACAAGGGTCCCCGAAAGGCCGTCTACGCCGTCGGTACAGTTGGTGGTATTGATGGAAACCCAGAGAACCAGCGTAGAGACCAGCACGAATACTACCGGGTGAACGGCTACTTCGTTGGTTACAAAGGGCAGCCAGAAGTACACTTCACCACCGAATTGGCAATAGAGCAGGGCAACGGAAGCAGCGACCGAAAGAACAAGGTCTATCGCTCCTTTGCGGTATTCTCCCCAGCTGTGGTGCGCCCGGTCGTCAAGGTATCCGGTGAACATGACCAGCCAGGTGAAAAAGAGCACGGTAATCTGGGAGAGATTGACCGGTGATATGAGAAACGAGAGGATAAAAAATATGGAAATGAACACTATTCCCGCGCCGGTAGGTTTACCCAGCGCGTTTTCTGCGTGAATGGCAAATTCCCTTCCCCGATCCTTGGGCAGGTATTTGTAAAAACGGGGAAGCAGGAGCACGGTAAAGATAAAACCTGCATATAATGCCACGATGATGAGAACCAGGTACGATTGCAGAAGCCGGAACGGGCCGAAAATGCCCTGAAATAAAGACGCCAGATGAAACAGCATCAGTCATTTTAGCGCCAATTTTGCCGTTTGCACAATCCCCCGTTTTCGACCGGTTACAGCCCCTGAAAGGTCATCCACCGTGCAAGAAAACCTGCCAGGGGACGGAACCATTCAGGACCCGTTTCTGATAGTTTTTCGAAGAAGAATCCTGCCTTCATGAAGAAGGTGGTTATTCCTGAAAGGCCTCCGGAAAGTATGGCAATACCGAAGAACGCCAGCAGGAGTCCGGAAACAATCCGTACTGCGGTCATGTGGCGTTTGAACCAGTTCATAACAGGACGTGCACGGTCAAAAAAGACTCCGGCCAGGATAAAGGGAAGGCCGAGTCCAAGAGAATAGGCTGAAAGAAGGATTGCCGCGTGAAGGGCGTTTCCGGACTGACCTGCGTACAGGAGTATTGAGGAAAGAATGGGCCCGATGCAGGGAGTCCACCCCGCGGCGAACGCCATGCCGAACAGCGGAGCGCGTACCCATCCGAGCTTGTCAAGTTTTCCGGCGGCATCCAGGCGGAATTCACGCGCCAGGAAGGGAAGAAGGTTAAACACGAGGTTTATTCCCATCACGAGAACCAGTATTCCCGAAACCCGGGTAATGATACTCGTGGCCGAGCTTCCGAGAAAGCGCATGCCCCCGCCGAAAATGATGGCGAGAAGAACGAAAACAACGGAAAAACCCGCTACGAACAGCAATGTTCTACCGAAAAGCCTTCCCCGCGCTTCCCTGTTATCGGAAACTGACAGGACCGATTCGCCGGAAATGAATGAAAGGTACACCGGTATGAGCGGGAGGACACAGGGACTGAGAAACGATAATAGTCCCGCGGCAAATGAAAGCGCGACGGATGGAAGTTGGCCCATCATTTCGCCATCTCCCGGAATACGTTCACGAGTGTTTCATTATCGTATTCGAACGAACCAACTATTCCCGCGATAACCAGACCATTTTTGTCAAGAATGTACGTGGTGGGTATTCCCTGGGATGCAAGGGCCGAGCCTATGCTTCCCCGTTCATCAAGATATATCGGGAACGTGTATCCGGCGGATGCGATAAATTCCTCGACCGTGTTCTTTTTTTCTGAAACACTTATTGCTACTATAGAAAAATCGAACCCGTTCATGGCGGCGTGAAGGCGCTCTATGGAAGGCATTTCTTTGCGACAGGGCGGGCACCAGGTAGCCCAGAAATTGAGGAGTGTAACTTTTCCCGCGAATTCCGTGCTTTCAATCATGCCGCCCGCGAGACCGGGTGCATTAAATTCGGGAAGCCGGATCGGTTCGGGAAATACATAAAAGCCCAGCCCGGCGAGAACTGTTGCCGGGTCCTCGTATACCGCAAGTTCGGCTGACACCGGTTCAACCGGAGTTGTTACTGCCTGGTCTTCCGCTTTGGCTTTGGACGGGGTACAGGCCGCAAGGGTCAGTGCCAGAAGGGAAAACGCGCTGAACATCTTGATTTTCATAGGTATCTCCATGACTCAAGTATACTCGTATACACGCGGTCCCTTCTGTGACTAACTCACCTTTGTTAGTGTTTGAAGTGCCGGGTGCCGGTAAAGACCATCGCTATGCCGAGTTCGTTTGCCTTGTCGATCGATTCCTGGTCGCGGATGGAGCCGCCGGGCTGCACGATCGCGGTAATGCCGAATTTTGCAGCGGTATCAACCACATCTGCGAAGGGGAAGAACGCATCCGATACGAGAACCGGTGCCGGCGTTTTGGTGATTGTGCCGGCAAGATCGGGGGTTCCCTGATCGGTAAGCGCTTTTGCGCGCTCAAGCGACTGGGCCGTAGGCCAAATGCGGTTTACCTGTCCGCCGGCAATACCGAGCGCGATACGGTCTTTAACGATAACGATGGCGTTGCTCTTTACGAAAAGGGCGATGGTCATGCCGAACGCCATTTCCGCCGCCTCGTCGGGAGTCGGCTTCTTCTTCGTAACAACCTTCCAGTCCGAGAAAAGCTGGTTGTCGCGTTCCTGTACGAGAATACCCCCGTCCACGCTCAGGGACTCGGTAAAACTGCTCGGCTTGACGTCTGCCTTGATGAGGCGGAGATTCTTTTTTTGCGCGAAGACATCGAGAGCGTCCTGGTCAAAATCCGGAGCCACCACGACTTCGAGGAAGGTTTTGATCATTTCCTCGGCGGCGGCGCGGTCAATCTTCTTGTTGCAGCCGACGATACCGCCGAATATGGAAACGGGATCCACCAGATGGGCCCGCTGATAGGCTTCGAGGACGGTTTTTCCGAGGGCGGCGCCGCAGGGAGTATTGTGCTTGAGGGCCACGCAAATAACCGGCGCAGTTTCCCTGGACCGGTCAAGTTCAGCTTTCGCGGGGAATTCCGCCGGAAGCGCCTGCAGGAATTCGTCGTAGGCGCAGGCGGCTTTCCATGCGATATCGAGATCGCGCATATTGTTGTAGGAAAGCTCCTTTCCCTGAAGCTGCTTCATGCCGCCGAAGGCACCGGTAGCGTCTCCGGTCAGGTAGAGTGCCGCCTGCTGATGACCGTTTTCACCGTACCGGAGCGACTGGGAAAGCGTGTAGGGAACGGTGTAGTACTGCGGCCATCGGGGAGAATTCTCCGAAACGGGCTTCCCGGCTTCCCCGAGCATGAACCGGGAAACGGCCGCGTCGTAGGCGCTCGTCAGATTGAATACCTTCCCGGCAAGGCGCCGTTTGAGATCGAGCGGGATGGACGAAACATTCTGACTCGCCGTATCGAGGGCTTCCATGACTTCGGCGTAATCGCCCGCTTCGGTGAGAACCAGCACGTCCTGGTGGTTTTTCGCCGCGGAGCGGAGCATGGTCGGTCCGCCGATATCGATAAACTCGACGGTTTCGTCGAAGGAAAGGCCTGCCTGAACTTTCTCGAAGAAGGGGTAGAGATTGACGCAGACGAGGTCGATGGGGTCAACGGCAAGTTCTTCCATGGTTTTCATGTGGTCGCTGTTCGCGCGGATGGCGAGAAGCCCCGCGTGGATCTTGGGGTGCAGGGTTTTAACCCGTCCGTCGAGGCATTCGGGGAACCCGGTTACGCTGCTTACATCGGTTACCGGAACGCCCGCATCCGCGAGGTGCTGTTTGGTTCCGCCGGTCGAAAGGATTTCCCATCCGTTGCCTGAAAGATATCGTGCCAGGTCCAGCACGCCGTCCTTGTAAAATACGCTGATAAGTGCGCGTTTTTTCATGTAATCCCCCTGATATATTTCAACAATTTTGGTAGCAGTTCATGATCGCAGCCGTCTCGAGAGTTCGACCGCTCCTTCAACGATGGCAATGTGCTCTTCGCTGTAAATCCGCCCGGCGAGTGTTTCCGCGCTATCTCCCGGAAGAACCGGAACCTTTCGCTGAATGAGCACCTCGCCGGTGTCGCAGCCAGCATCCACGAGATGAATGGAGCAACCGGATTCGGTTTCGCCCGCGGCAAGGACCGCCTCGTGCACATGATGCCCCCACATGCCCGGACCGCCGAATTTGGGAAGGAGGGCGGGGTGGAGGTTGATCATTTTTCCTGAATAAGCGGTGATGATATCTCCGCTCATGATGGTCAAAAATCCGGCGAGCACGAGCGCTTCGGCCCGGTGTTCGCGGCAGACGGCAAGGGCCTTGTCGGAAATGATTCTCCGAGCGTCGGGCCGGGGAATGCCCCGGGGCGCGAGGGCGAGCGCGGCGGGTATGCCGTGCTTTTCCGCTCGCTCCTGGCCGCCGGTACCTTCCCGGTCGGCGACGACACAGACAATACGGTAGGGCAGGGAGGGGTCTGCCTCCAGGGCGTCAATGAGCGCCTGGAGGTTGGTCCCGCCGCCGGAAACAAAAACCGCGAGGCGGACCGGCGTAGCCGCCGGATCAGCGGAAGGAGACATCGTCGGTTCCTGTTTCAACCCGTCCGATCTCGTATGCGGGGAATCCTGCTTCGGTAAAGTGCCGGATGGCGTTTTGCGCGTCTTGTGGGGCGAGAGCCAGAATGAAGCCGATTCCCATGTTGTAGGTATGGAACATGCGGTCCGGATTCGCACCCCGGCGGACCAACTCTGCGAAAATGGGCGGGACCGGCCAGCTGTCTTTTTTCAGCACGGAAACGAGGTGTTCTCCGGCTGATCCGCCGTGAACGCCGCCGGAAGGATACATGCGGGGAATGTTTTCGAAAAATCCCCCGCCGGTAATATGAACCATGCCGTGTATGGCGGTTTTTTCAAGGAGTTCGAGCACCGGTTTTACATAGATTCTTGTCGGCTCAAGGAGCACTTCCCCGATCGGCTTGCCGTTGAAGTCTTCCATAAAATCGGGCACCAGTTTTCGCACGAGCGAGAAACCGTTTGAATGCACGCCGCTCGAGGCAAGCCCGATGAGGACATCTCCCGCCTGTATGGCTGATCCGTCGATTATTTCAGACTTTTCCGCGATGCCGGTGGCGAACCCGGCAATGTCGTATTTGCCCGCGTCGTAAAAGCCGGGCATTTCGGCGGTTTCTCCGCCGAGCAGGGCGGCTCCGCTTTGCACGCAGCCTTCTGCCACGCCCTTTACGAGGTCCGAGGCAATGGCGGCGTCGAGCTTTCCGCAGGCTATGTAGTCGAGAAAGTACAGCGGTTTCGCTCCGTGGCAGAGTATGTCGTTTACGCACATGGCCACGCAGTCAATACCGACCGTGTCGTATTTGTTCAGGGCAAAGGCGATATCCAGTTTGGTACCGACGCCGTCGGTTCCCGAAACGATAACCGGCTCGCGGTATCCGGCGGGTATCTGGAACATGCCGGCGAAACTCCCGAGTCCGTTCAGGACTCCGGGAACCATGGTCCGTTTCGCGTGTTCCTTGTATCCGGTTACGGCGCGATAGCCTTCTTCAACATCTACTCCGGCTTCCCGGTAATCAATCATTGGGTTCTCCTTAGCGTTTTCCAATTTCACCGATCATGGGCATGGGGTATTCACCGAGAAAACATCCCTGGCAGAAGCAGCAATCGTTTGCCTCGCTTTTCTTTGATCCGTTCTGCTCGGTATGTTCCACGGCACGTTCAGGCTCACAACTTTCCAGTGCCTCAACCATTCCCTCCATTGAAATGAATGCGAGAGAGTCTGCGCCCACTGCGGTACAGATCTCTGCGCTGTCATGGGTCGCGGAAATGAGGTCTGCCCGCACCGGGGTATCAATGCCGAAATAGCAGGGATACTTGACCGGCGGAGAGGAGATGCGGAAGTGTACTTCCTTTGCTCCAGCTTTTCTGAGAATCTGGATGAGCCGGCGCGCGGTGGTTCCGCGGACGATCGAATCGTCTATGATGACAACCCGCTTGCCGCATACGTCGTACTTGATGGCGTTGAGCTTTACGAAGACCATCTGTTCCCGCTCTTCCTGGGTCGGTGCGATAAAGGTTCTGCCAATGTACTTGTTCTTGACCAGACCCATGGCGTAGGGGATGCCAGACGCGCGGGAGAATCCGATTGCGGCACCAAGACCGGAATCGGGAACGCCGATGACCACATCGGCGGCGACGCCGGATTCACGGGCAAGAACTTCACCCATCCTGATGCGGGCTTCAAGAACGTGGATATTGTCCATGATGGAGTCCGGGCGGGCAAAGTAGACATATTCGAAAATACAGTTCTTGCGGGCGGTTTTTTCGCCGAAGTTGAACGAAAGAACGCCGTCGTCGTTTATGATGACGATTTCGCCCGGTTCGATATCCCGGACCAGGTCGCCGCCCATGGCGTCGATCGCGCAGGATTCGCTCGCGAGAATCCATCCGTTGGGGAGTTTTCCGAGGCACAGCGGCCGGATACCGTTCGGGTCACGGGCGCCGATGAGGGTTTTTTCGGTCATGACCGCGAGGGCAAAAGACCCGCGGATGAGCTGGATCGTGTCGGTAAGGGCTTTTTCAAGGCCTTTTTTATAGTTTTTCGCAATGAGTTTGATGATTACTTCGGTGTCGCTCGCGGAGGTAAAGGTAGATCCGGTTTCCTCGAGGAATTCCTTCATCGGTTCGGCGTTTACCAGGCTTCCGTTATGGGCTACCGCGAGGGTTCCCAGTTTTGAGCGGGAAACGAAGGGCTGCGCATTCTCGATCGTTGCGTGCCCCGATGTTGAATACAGAACGTGCCCGATGGCGATGTACCCCTTGAGCGGCGCGAGGGTTTCATGGTTGTACACGTCGGCAACCAGCCCCATCTTCTTGTAGTGTTCAACCTTCTCGCCGTCCGATACGGCAATACCGGTACTTTCCTGGCCGCGGTGCTGCAATGACTGGAGTCCGTAATACGCAAGCCGGGACGCATTGGTTTCATGATCTGAAAGGTAGACTCCGACCACACCGCAGTGGTCCCGGAGTTTTTCATCTTCTTCGTACGTCAGGTAATCGCCGGTAGTGTCAGATAAGGATTTCACAGTTCCACACCCTTTCCGCCTTCGGCGGCAATGTCAGTCTTGAGTTGTTTCCGGAAGTCCAGAAGTTTTGTCTTGAGTTCCGGATACTTGATGGCAAGAATTTCACAGGCAAGGTAAGCGGCGTTCGCGGCGTTATCAAGACCGACGGTAGCTACCGGAATCTGCTTGGGCATTTGAACGATGGAGAGCAGCGCGTCGAGGCCGCCGACCTTTCCGCCGTCAAGCGGAACGCCGATTACCGGCAGTACGGTCATGGAAGCGATTACGCCCGGCAGATGCGCGGCAAGACCGGCTCCCGCGATAATGACCTCGGCGCCGTCTTTTTCAACACGGGCCACGGTTTCAGCGAGGAGTTCGCCTGCTCGGTGGGCTGAAATGATGAATGAAGAAAATTCAACACCGAAATCCCTGAGGACTCCGGCCGCTTTCTTCATACTGTCTGTGTCCGATTTTGATCCGAAAAAGATTGCTACTTTCATACGCGAATATATCACGGATCAAAGTTGCGCTTCAAGATGTTCACAGCCCAAAGAGCGCCGCATGGACATAAAGTGAGTCTTTCCGGTATGGTAATGGGACTGATACTCCGGAGTGTTTATGGAATCTTCCGTTTTTGTGTTTCATCCCGATGAAATAGTTCTGTTGGACTCATTTGAATTACCCGTCCTGAATCCGGCGCTTGAAACTATCGCCTGTGCGACCCGCATGCATATCCGGATTGACGGGAAACCGTTTCTTGTTCTCATGACAGAGACCGCCCGTTCCGCGGACGTCCTCGACGCGTGCGCGGCGGGAAGCGGAAAGGCGTGCTCCTGGGTGCCGGTCAAATCGCTGTTTGCCCAGGACGGCTCAATTCCGGAACCGCTTGCCCGTAATGCCGGGCGGGCATACGGACTGATAAACTGGTATTCGGCAACGCGGTTTTGTACTCGGTGCGGCGGAACGCTTGAAGATCATCCCTCGGAAACGGCCATGCGGTGTCCTTCCTGTGGGGTGGATTACTATCCCCGCCTTGCCCCGGCCATTATCGTTCTGGTTCACCGCGGCGACACAATGCTTCTTGTGCGGCATGCCCATCGTATACAGCACCTTTTTTCCTGCGTGGCCGGGTATGTTGAGCACGGGGAAACCCTGGAAGCCTGTGTTGCGCGGGAAGTGCTTGAAGAAACCGGGATTACCGTAAAAAACATCCGCTATGCCGGCAGTCAGAGCTGGCCCTTCCCGGATCAATACATGGTCGCCTTCCACGCGGATTGGGCTTCTGGCGAGCTTGTCCCCGACGGAGAAGAAATCCTGGAAGCCCGCTGGTTCTCCCGGAGCGAGCTGCCGAATATACCGTCCCCCTACTCCGTTGCCTGGAAACTCATCATGGGGGAGCTCAACGGGTGAAAATGGAGCGTGATACGTGCAATTTTTCATGATTTGGTTGACCCCGCGGCAGCAATGTTAGTATCTTTTTTTTGAGGTTGCAGTAATGAAGAAAAACACCGACGAACACGTGAAAGACCCTTCCGGGGCGAATGAGAACGATACCATGAAAAAACCGGAAGGGGCGGATGCCGGTGAGCAAACGCAGCAGGCGGCGGAAGCTGCCGTCGGCGAAGTCCCCGGCGGGACAACGGAATCCGGTACCGATGAAGCAGAAAAAAGCGCGGCTGCCGGTGTAGATCCGGATTCACGGCTGAAAGAACTGGAAAAAAAGAACGCTGATCTTCAGGATCAGTATCTCCGCAAAGCCGCAGACTTTGACAACTACCGCAAGCGGATGATACGCGAGAAGCAGGAAGCCATCGATTACGCGAATACCGGTCTTCTGCTCGATCTTGTCCAGGTTCTGGATGATTTCGACCGCGCAATAAACGCCGGTGGGTCCACCGGAGAGCAGGATGGCGGAACCGCTTTTTCTGACGGTGTTTCAATGATCCGCAAACAGCTCGGGTCCCTGCTTGAAACGAAGTACGGTCTTGAATACTATCCCTCGAAGGATACCGGGTTTGATCCCAATATTCACGAGGCGATTGGAACCGTGCCGGATCCCTCGGTCAAGGAACCCACGGTTGCCGAGGAGTACCTCAAGGGGTACAAGCTGAAAGGCCGCGTGATCCGCGCCGCCAAGGTTATGGTAAAAATGCCGCAGGAATCTGCGGCTGAATGATACGTACAGGCGTGAACCCGTTACGCATACAAGGTGAAAAGAAAGGAGATTAGATACTATGGGGAAAATTATAGGAATTGACCTGGGAACGACCAATTCATGTGTCGCTGTTATGGAAGGCGGGGAGCCGGTTGTAATCCAGAACTCGGAAGGCGGACGCACCACCCCTTCAATCGTCGGATTCACTTCGAAAGGTGAACGGGTCGTGGGTCAGCCTGCCAAGAACCAGATGATTACCAACCCCGATAAAACCATTTACTCGATCAAGCGCTTCATCGGTCACCGGTTTAGCGAGCTCAACAGCGAAGCGAAGAATGTTCCGTATAAACTGGTTCCTCAGGGCGAGGAAGTCCGTGTCGATGTTGACGGCAAGCTGTATTCCACGCAGGAAATAAGTGCCTTCATTCTCCAGAAGATGAAGAAGACTGCCGAGGACTATCTCGGTGAAACGGTAACCGAAGCGGTCATTACCGTTCCGGCCTATTTCAATGATGCCCAGCGTCAGGCGACCAAGGATGCCGGAAAGATTGCCGGCCTTGAAGTCAAGCGCATTATCAATGAGCCAACCGCCGCATCTCTTGCATTCGGATTCAACAAGGAATCCAAGAAAGAAAAGACCATTGCGGTATACGATCTTGGTGGTGGAACCTTTGACATTTCCATCCTTGAACTGGGAGACGGCGTATTCGAAGTAAAATCAACCAACGGAGACACCCACCTCGGTGGAGACGACTTTGACCGTCGGGTCATGAACTGGCTGGTAGAGGAGTTCAAGAACGATACCGGTATTGATTTGTCACAGGACCGGATGGCGCTGCAGCGGCTTCGTGAAGCAGCTGAAAAGGCAAAAATCGAGCTTTCCGCGGTGACCAGTACCGAAGTCAACCTTCCCTTCATTACCGCAGACGCTTCAGGACCCAAACATCTGCAGAAAACCCTTACCCGGGCAAAATTCGAGCAGATGTGCGATGATCTTTTCGAGCGCACCAAGGATCCGTGCAAGAAGGCAATCAAGGACGCCGGTATTTCCTTCGACCAGATCGACGAGATCCTGCTTATCGGCGGTTCAACCCGCATGCCCCGCATTACCCAGCTTGTAAAGGAAATGTTCGGCAAGGAAGGCTCAAAGGGTGCCAATCCCGACGAAGCTGTTGCCGTGGGCGCCGCAATTCAGGGTGGTATTCTCGGAGGCGACGTAAAGGATGTTCTTCTTCTCGACGTTACACCGCTTTCGCTCGGTATTGAAACCATGGGCGGCGTGTTTACCCGGCTCATCAACCGCAATACCACCATCCCGACCCGCAAGAGTCAGGTGTTTTCCACCGCTGCGGATGGCCAGACTGCGGTATCCATTCATGTTCTCCAGGGTGAACGGGAAATGGCAAGCCAGAACCGCACACTCGGAAAATTCGACCTCGTCGGTATTCCTCCCGCACCGCGCGGCGTGCCCCAGATTGAAGTAACCTTCGATATAGACGCGAACGGTATCGTACATGTTTCCGCAAAGGACCTTGGTACCGGCAAAGAACAGCGCATCCGCATCGAAAGCTCCAGCGGCCTCAGCGAGAGCGAAATTGACCGGATGGTCAAGGAAGCCGAGGCAAACGCCGAGGCGGACAAGAAGGAACGTGAACGGGTTGAAGCCCGCAACGAAGCGGATTCCATGGTCTACACCACCGAGAAAACTCTCAAGGACATGGGAGACAAGGTTGGAGATGCCGACAAGCAGCAGATTGAAGCGGCGGTTGCCGCGCTCAAACAGGCGCTTGAAGGTGATGATGTCGAGGCAATCAAGGCAAAAACCGAAGAACTCAAGCAGGCTTCCTACAAGATAGCCGAGGAAATGTACAAGACCCAGCAGGCCGCCGGCGGCGCCGATGCAGGTGCGGAAGATTTCGCCGGTGCCGGAGCTTCGGCGGAAGAAAAAGGTCCGAACAAGGGATCCGCTGACGACGTTGACTACGAAGTGGTAGACGACGATAATAAGTAATCCCCCGCCGCCGTCGGTTCTTCCGGCGGCAGGCGCATTCCGGCCGCCCGAACGGGCCGCCATCTTTTTCATCTGGAGTTCTTTGTGGCTACTAAACGTGATTATTATGAAGTGCTTGGCGTCCAAAAGGGCGCGAACAAGGACGAAATAAAAAAAGCATACCGAAAACTTGCAATTCAGTACCATCCCGACCGGAATCCCGGCGATCAGGAAGCGGAAAACAAGTTCAAGGAAGCCACAGAGGCCTATGAAGTCCTCGTTGACGACCAGAAACGTCAGGTGTATGACCAGTACGGTCATGCGGGCCTTGAAGGCATGGGCGGTCCCGGTGGTCCGGGCGGCTTTGATCCGGGTGCCTTCCAGGGGTTTGAGGATATTTTCGGTGATTTTTCCGGAATTTTTGAAAACCTGTTCGGCGGCGGCGGTCGGCAACGTTCCGGCGGGCGAAGTACCACCAATCAGGGCGCAAGCCTCAGATACGACCTCCAGATATCGTTCAAGGATGCGGTGTACGGAACCAAAGCTGAAATTCAGTATTCCCGCAACGAAACGTGTTCTGCCTGTAAAGGTTCCGGCGCGTCAGGCGGTTCCGGTCGTAAAATGTGTCCCACCTGCCAGGGAGCGGGTCAGGTTCGCCGCAGTTCGGGCTTCTTCTCCATCGCGTCTCCCTGTCCCAGCTGCCACGGTGAGGGAACGATAATTGAAAATCCCTGTCGCGAGTGTTCCGGAAGCGGGGTTCAGAAAAAGCGTCAGAAAATTCTCGTTACCATTCCGCCGGGAGTGGAAGACGGCAAACGGATCAACATACCCCGTCAGGGAGATGCCGGACAAAACGGCGGTCCCTACGGCGATCTCTTTGTCTTTATTCGCGTAAAACCGCATACCGCGTTTGAACGTTCCGGTGCGGATTTGTACTGTGCGATACCGGTATCAATGACCCAGGCAGCGCTTGGCAGCGAAATAACCGTTACCGCGCTGGACGGAAAACATCTCAAGCTCAAAATTCCCGCCGGAACCCAGAACGGCAAGCTACTGCGCATCAGAAGCGAGGGCGTCCCGGTGGCGAATGGACGAAAAGGCGACTTGTACATCAAAATTATGGTACAGATTCCGGAAAAACTGTCATCGAAGGCGAAATCCCTGCTGGAAGAAGTTTCCCGGCTTGAAGGCGAGAATTCTTCTCCGGAACCCATGGCGCTTTCCGAAATCCCGTCCTGATGCGGTAAATCTCCATTTCTACTTTTTTATTCTCAAACCGGTCTACCTGTGGTATAATAGAAGAAGCTGATTATTATTCCGCAGTTACAGGAGACGGTGTCCCGGCAAATCAGTTTGACCGGCAAGAACAGCTTTTTTCTGCAAAGAGGTGCTTCAGGATGATTCAAACCCGCAAAATGCTTGCCAAGCTGGCAGTAGATACGATGATCGGGCTGGTTTTTTCGTTTTTTTTCATTATCATGCTACCGGAAATTTCGGCCGGAGGCCGCTGGATCGCCGCCGCCGTCATGTTTTTCATGGCCGGAACATCCGCTTCCCTGGTCGTCCGGGAACTGTGGCAACGCCTGGAACACCGGGCCTTCAAGGTACGGGATAGCCGGCTCATGATCCGGTTTATCGACCGGCTCCGGTTTTCATACACCATAGACGACCTCATGGAGTCCATATCTACCGTTCTTGAACATGACGCCGACTCTTCCGTTCTCTACGTTAACGCGGAGAATAACTATGTCATCTACAACAGTCCAACCCGGATCGCAACCGATCCGGATACTCTGGAAGTTCTTTCACGAAACTTTCCGGAAAACTGGCCCGAGGGGTTCTATCTTATTGACGAAAAACTCGGTCTTGTTTCCGATTTCCAGAACGCACGGGGATTCTTCCTTGTGTATGGCAAACTGCATTTCTACGTGCTGTGCCGTTACATGAAAGTCTTTGAGCGGTCCGTGTTTGATACCATGTTCTATGAATTCGTTAATTTCCAGAAACGGACAAAGACCATTACCCAGCTTACCGCCATTTCCGAACTTTCCAAGGAATGGGACATGGTTGCCGAAACGCAGATGTCTTTCCTCCCGCAGAATATGCCGGAGATACCCCATCTGGATATAGCCGCCTATTTTCGTCCGCTCGTCAATGTGTCCGGTGACTTTTATGATGTTATACCGCTCGATGAAAACCGCACCTTTTTCCTTCTCGGCGACGTGTCCGGAAAAGGTCTTGCGTCGGCGCTCATCATGGGTGTTATCAGCAATACGGTTAAAATCATCGACAATAAGGAAGATCTTCCCGGTGTTATCCGGGCTATCGATACCGCCATCAAGAGCATGCACCTGCAGGACAAGTATGCGGTACTGTTTATCGGAATCATAGATACCAAAGTAATGAAAATCCGGTATGTCAACGCTTCGATGGCAGACCCCATCATCATTACCCGCGCTCCCGGCGGATACAAGATCAAACCGCTTCAGTCCACCTGCAGTCTCGTCGGTATTATTGATCTTGACGAAATAGTCCAGGAAGAGGCTCCACTGTACCGCGGCGACGTGGTGCTCATGGCTTCCGACGGTGTATCCGAGGTTATGGATGAGTCCGGCGTAGAACTGGGTGATACCGAGTTGTACATGAATACCGTACGAAACAGCGCGCACAAAACTGCACGCCATTTTGTCAATGATATCGCTGATCTGGTCATGGAGTATAATGGCGACAAGAAACTGCGCGACGATGTGACCATGCTTGTCGCAAAGATCGAGGAGTAACCATGAATCTGCTCATATTCAACTATGCACTGGCCGCTTTTCTGTTTCTTTTCTCCTATTATCTTGATTCGCACTCGGAAAAGGAAAACAACATTTTTACCACCGTGGGTATGGCCTCTTCATTCACGGCTCTTTTCGCAGCAATTGCGATCCATCTGGCATATACCGGCAACACCACCCTCGCGCTGCTCATGCTGCGACTCGTGCTTATTTGTTTTTCCTTTACCGTTTTTTCCCTGTTGCGGTTCGCGGTTTCCATACCGTATGATACAAACAGCAAGTTTCTCAAAGCGCTTAACTGGATCGTCCTGCTCTTTTGCGGATATCTTGTGTTTACCGGTATTACCTCCTTTATGATCTGGAATCCCCAAAGCGAGCAAGCCAGCATTCACGTTGGATCTGTTCAGGCCTTTGGCGTCATAGACAGCCTTGGCCTGTATATACTTGTGTTCGTGATAGCGGTTCCGTCCATTACCGTGATTTCCCTGCTTTTGCGGGTTCTCGGCATGAAAAGCCGGATTTACCGACAGCGGCTATTGTTTGTGGCCTTGTCAATCTGTGCCGGGCTCGCGACCTCCTGGATACTGTACCGCCTGTCTTTCCATTACTTTATAACGTTCCTGTCCCTGCCCTTCGGGCTTGCGATCATGCTGGTTCTCCTGTATCAGGCTGTTTCGGTTACCACACTCTTTGACAAAACTCTTGCCATTGCGTCGCTGGTAAACTTTGCCGTTCTGAACTTTGTTTTCAGTATCGCCACAGCGGTGCTTACCGTGTTCATTGTGAACCGGGTTACCGCACTGGTCCCCATGGTTGTGCTTCTTGTACTCGGTATTGTCGTCATGCTGTTTCTTCGGGAACAGGTTTCCCGGAGAATGCGCAAGTACATCCGTGTTGGAGTGGACTATGAAGCCGAGCTTGAAGCCGGTTTGGAAACCATAGATTACACCAGCGGCGGTGAAGTGGTTGTTGAGAAAACCGTTGCCCTTCTTGACCAGTATGTCGGGTGTGCATCAATTGATGTTCTGGTATCCGACGACAAGGGAAAACTGATTACAGTATATTCCTCAATGAACATGAAAAATGAGCTCGTTATCAATGAGAACAAGGCAATTGACTTTCTTCTCAGCTATAACGAATCGGTTATTCTTAAAACGCAGGCAATCACGAATCATCTGTACGCGGATGTCAAACAGAATATCCTTCAGATCCTCGATCTGGGCCGTGCTGATGCCATGATATTGCTTCGTGAAGGTCATAGAATCGTCGGAATCATCCTGCTTGGACCCAAAAAGCGTGGTGGAGATTATACTGACTATGATCACAGCGTTCTGTCAAACCTGTATTCAAACTTCTTCCTCGTCATGTATTATCTCAAGAATATCGCCAACGAGTCCGTAGTTCTCACTGTTGACCGCGAGATTGAATTCTCCGGACAGGTAATTACCTCAATACAGGAGAATATTGACCGGGTTGATCATGAGAAGATAGACGCGGACTTTATTACCCAATCGGCCCGTAAACTGGGTGGCGACTTCATCGACTTTATCAAACTCAATTCCGAAAAGTATCTGTTTGTAATGGGCGATGTTTCGGGGAAAGGTTTGAACGCGAGTATGTCCATGGTCATTCTCAAGAGCGTGTTACGAACCTTTCTGCGGGAAACCCAGGACTTCAAACATCTGGTAATCAAGGTTAACCGTTTCGTAAAAAGCAATCTTCCCAAGGGAACCTTTTTTGCCGGGGTTTTCGGCCTGCTCGACTTCAAGACCAACACGCTGTTTTACATCAACTGCGGTGTGCCTGCGATGTTCCTGTATACCGCCTCCTACAACAACGCCATAGAAATTCAGGGCGAGGGCAAGGTCCTCGGATTTATCAAGAATATTGGACAATTCCTCAAGGTCAAGAAAATCGCCCTTAACCCGCAAGATATTCTGCTCATGACTACTGACGGACTTATTGATTCCACCAATCTTCGCGGTGAACGTTTCGGGAAAGACCGGGTTCAGCGGATGCTTATGGACAACCGGTCTTATCCTGCAGGACGCATTGCGAAGTTCCTTTGCGACAACCTTACCGAGTTTGTCTCCCGGGAACTTGAAGATGATATCACTGTTCTTGTTATCAAATACTTGAGTAAATAAGAGGTAAAGAGATATGGAGAGCATTTCAATCGTTGAGAAAAATGGGCCCAACTATGCACTTCTTGAAGTGGCTGGAACTGTCAACTCATACACGTACACCGAATTCCAGGAAAAAGTGTATTCCCTTATCAAGGAGACGAATCTGGTCCTTGATTTGTCCCGGGTTGTTAATCTTTCGTCTTCCGGGCTCGGTGTTCTCATGGCTGCCGTTGATGACGGTGAAGAGGTTGGACATAAACTGTATGTCATGAATCCTTCGGAAATTGTTCGTTTGGCAATCGAGTCTACCGGGTTTTCTGAAATGTTCCCGGTAATTTACTCCCTTACCGAGGTTATATAAACTGTTTGAAAAACAAACACATCAGGATTCAATTGGCGCTTTCTGCCGCCAGCATCCTCAGACTTGAGGATTTTGTCGACAATCATACCGGTCTCGCCAGGAAGGAACGTATGCGGTTGAAAATCGCCGCGACCGAGGTGTTTGAGAACATCCTGATGCATAATCGGTCACTGTTCAATATTCCGGTACTGATTCGATTTTACGGAGATGATACCGCCCGTCTCTCGATACGGTATTTTTCCACCCATATTTGTTCTCCCGGCTTGCCCGACTGCCGGTGTACCCCGTATTATGACCCGAAAACCCGCCGCTACCGTGGGCTCGGCTTGCGGATGTGCAGCAACCTCACGCGGAGCATTGTGTTCCGGAAAGGCTTGTTCAAGCGGGAAATAATCATTATTCTGTAATTGTATGCGGCGTGAACAAATCGCGTTTTTTGATGTAGATCACACAATCAGTCGCCACGCAACCGCGCTGTGGTTCATTCTTGCCTGCATGAAACGCCGCCTGATAAGCTGGGGTTATATCCTTCTTGTTCCCTTTCTCTACGTATTGTACCGCTTTTTCAAACTCGGAATAGAAACCCTGTACCGGAAAAGTCTTCCCCGCATCGCCGGGATTTCCCGTCAAGCAATCCAGTCCATGGCTAAGGAAGCGTTTGATACCTATCTTGAGAGCGGAATTTACCCGGGCGCGGTTCGGGAAATCCGGACGCTCAAGAGTCAGGGTATCCGGGTGATACTCGCGACATCGTCGCCCTTTGAGGTTGTCTATCCGCTGGCCCAATATCTTGATTTGAGCGCAGCCGATGTTGTAGCTACCCAGTTCGCTTTTGAGAACGGGGTTTTTACCGGAAAAATTGTCGGTTCTCCGGTGTATTCACGAACCAAGTGTTCCATTATTCGTGATTTCGCACAGCGGAGCGGGGCTGATTTGCAGTACTGTTCGTTTTACAGCGACAGTGTGCACGATCTTCCGCTGCTTGAACTGGTTGGACGCCCTGTTGCGGTACATCCGGATACCCGGCTTCGTCACATAGCCCGCCGGCGCGGTTGGCAGATAAAGGATTTTTCAGAATGAGATATACCATTGTTGCGCTGTCCGTCAGTTTGATGGCTGTTTCCTGTTTTGCCGGTGAAAAAAAAACACCCCCTGCTGAACCGCTCCCGGTCCGGGAAGAAACGGTGTTCAACGCTCCCGACACCATACCGCGCGAGCTGATAGAGCAGATAAACCGGGAGAAAGAACGGTTTGTTCCCGCACTTGAACAGCTTATTGCAAACGATAGTGAAACCCTGCTGGTATTGGTGGACAAACAGCACCGTTTACCCGAATCGTATAGTCCGCCGGATCTTGTTCCTGTTACCACCGGACGGTCGTATATTCCCAATCGGGCAGATCTTTCACTCCGGAAAGGAACCGAGGCTGCTCTTGAGCGTATGGCAGCGGCCGCACTAGAAAACGGTATTAAACTTGTTGTTTCGTCCACGTACCGGAGCTGGAAGTATCAGGAAGGTTTGTACGACCGCAATGTTCGACAACTGGGAAAGGAAGCGGCGGACAGGGAGTCCGCGCCACCCGGAGCAAGCCAGCACCAGCTGGGTACCGTGGTCGATTTCGGATCAATAACCGATGATTTCGCGCAAACCGCCGCCGGAAAGTGGCTTGCGGAAAACGCGGCGCGCTTCGGCTGGTCGCTCTCGTTTCCCGACGGGTATGAAGCGGTTACCGGATACCGGTGGGAATGTTGGCATTACCGGTACATCGGCCCGGAAGCGGCGGCTTTTCAGAAAGAATGGTTCGGGGATGTTCAGCAATACATGCTCGAATTCATTGACGCATGGATACGATGGAAGGGTGTAGGGGATTAATCAAAGTCCTTTGCGCACAGACCGAACTGTTCGGTGTGTTCTCCGTGTCCTTCCGGTTCTACATGAACAACAATATCGTATATATCGGCTATTTTGCACCGGATAGCTTTCTCGACCCCGCAGGCGATCGCGTGTGCTTCGGTTACGGTTTTGTTTCCGTCAACCTCAATATCCAGATCAATATCCCATGCCGCGGCAATTTTCCGGATACGGGCCCGGTGCGGATTCCCGGCGCCGGGAACACTGTTGACCGCTTCAAAAAGCTCCCGATACAGATCATCGTCGGTATTGCCGTCCATCAGTTCCAGGTTTAGTTCCATGAACATGCCAAGCGCGGTTTTCATTACCCAGAGGCCAACAAGCAGCGCGATTACCGGATCAAGAATCGGAAGATGAAACAGAATTGACGCGCCGAGGCCCAGAAGGACCGAAGCGGAAATGGCTATGTCCGTCGTCATGTTTTTTGCATTGGCAAGAATCATGGCGCTTCCAGCCTTTTTTCCGATTTTCCACTGATTGAGCGCGAGAAGGAGTTTCCCCGCTATGGAAAACGCGGTAACGAGCAACGTCATGTTCGGGGGTATCTCCGTAGCCGAACCCGAGGCAAGGGCATGGTACGCGGAAAGAAGGAGCTGGAAACCGGCAATCATGACGATGAACGAGAGACCAACCGTGGCAATGGTTTCAGCGCGGCCGTGTCCCCAGGGATGCTTTTTGTCCGAGGGACGGTCAATAACAAAGGCGACGGCGAGCGCCATGAGGGCGATCGCGACATCGGTGGATGAATCAATCCCGTCGCCAAGAACAGCCAGACTCCCCGAGAGAAAACCGGTAATCAGCTTGGCCGCGGCAAGAACAAGATTGCCCACAAGCGCAATGATAGCGGCAATTTTGACCAGGCGGGTTCGTTTGGTAGTATCGCAATAATCGGGCTGTACGTTTTTACTCATGGGGAATTAGTGTACTGCATTCGGTACGGTTACTGCAAGGATTCTCTTTTCGCCAGGTGCGTGTCGGTCCTGAGTACATGATACAGCATGAATGAAGCGGCAATGCTGACAAGGTTGTCCACTATAGGCTGGGAAAAAATGATACCGGTAAGACCGAAGAACCGGCTCAACAGGAACAGCAGCGGAATGTAGACGATTCCCTGCCGTCCGCTGGAAAGTATGAGCGAGGGAACGGCCTTTCCGAGAGCCTGAAGGCTGTTCATGCAGATCATGATAACGCCGACAAAGGGAGCTGCCAGCGCCATGGCCCGGAGCATGGTGGTGCCATAACGGATAACCTCAGCATTTCCGGTAAACACGGCAACGGCGTACCGGCTGAATACAGCGAAAATCAGCGACAAGACAAGTCCGGATGATACCGACAGAATCAAGCCTGTTTTCAGGATGCTGTTGAGCCGCCGGCGGTTTCCTGCACCGTAGTTGTAGCCAACAAGCGGCTGGCAACCTACAGCAAGTCCTACCAGAAAAAGGATGGTAAGCTGGCTGCGGCAGTCGCCAATGCCCATCGCCGCGAGTACCGCCGCACCGTACGCCGCTGCAAGATTGTTGGTTACGATTATCGCGAATGATATAAAGACGTGGTTAAGACCCGATGGAATTCCGATGGAGAATATTCCGGTAATATACCGCACGGTGAATATTTTTCGGTTAAAATTGATATTCAGCAGCGATTTATCGCTGTAGCAGTAGAGGTAGTACAGTACGCTTACCAGGTTGCCGATTACCGTTGCCCATGCCGCGCCGGCTATTTCCATATCCATTGCGAAAATCATGATCGGATCCAGAATGATGTTTGTGAGGGTCCCCAGTATTTGTCCCGTCATCGCATGGAAAACCGCTCCTTCTGAGCGGACAACATTTCCCAGTGAAAAATTGCTTATGCTGATCGCCGAACAGCAAATGAGGGGAAACAGGTAATTCCGGGTATGAGCAAGGGTTTCTCCCTGCGCGCCGAGAAGACGGAGTATGGGTTCAATGAAAAGCAGGAGAACCGGCGTAAGAACAAGTGCAACGATGATATTGAGTACGATCGAAAGCGAGACTATTTCTCCGGCTTCTGCGCGCTTCTGCATGCCGAGCTGGCGCGAGACCAGTGACGCAGTTCCCACGCCTATTACGGTACCGAAGGACATCATGATCATGAAAAAGGGGAAACTGATTCCGGACGCCGCAAGTTGATGAACGTCGTTGAGGCGTCCTATAAAGAAGGTGTCGGCCATGTTATAGAATACCTGAACCAACATGCCCAGGATGACCGGAACGGCCATGGTGACGATGGCGCGCAGTACCGGCGCTTCCGCCAGTACTGCTTCGCGGGATTCTTGTGTCTTCAAAAGATGCTCCTGTGAGACTGAGTTGTTATACGACTATATTGACGAGCTTGTTTGGCACAACGATAACTTTTTTTGCCGTTTTTCCGTCCATAAAGCGGATGGCGCCATCGGTTGCGAGTGCGGTCTTTTCAAGTTCGTCCTTCGGAGCATTAAGCGGGGCTTCAAATTTGTCGCGGAGTTTACCGTTAACCTGGACAACGATGGTACAGGTATCGTCTACACAGAACGCGGGGTTTGCTTTCGGCCAAGGTTCATACGCGATAGTTTTGGTATAGCCCAGCCGTTCCCAGAGTTCTTCCGCCAGATGCGGCGCGTACGGAGCAATCAGGAGCACAAAAGCGGACCAGACCGCGCGGGGAATGGAATCCGACTTTGCGAGCTCGTTGATGAAGATCATCATCTGGCTGATGGCGGTATTGAAGTTGAGACTGGCCGTATCATCGGTTACCTTTTTTATGGTCTTGTGCAGGAGACGGGTTATCTGTTCCGCCTGGGGAGTGGAGGTGTCGTTCAGCGGATCCGTTACCGTGCCCGTCATCGATCGTTCCGAAAGACTCCAGACTTTTTCCAGGAACCGGGTTATACCGACGAGGCCCTGGGTATTCCAGGGTTTTGACACTTCAAGCGGTCCCATGAACATTTCATACATGCGGCAGGAGTCGGCACCGAATTCGCGGATTACATCGTCGGGGTTGATAACGTTCTTGAGGCTCTTGGACATCTTGGCGGTAACCCGCTCTACGGCTTCCCCGGTCGCGGTTTCTTCGAACTCGCCGGGTTTGCCGGGAATCTCGCGGACTTCGTCCATGGGTACCAACGTTTTGTTTTTGCGCTGGTAGGCGTAGCTCGTGATCATGCCCTGATTGATCAGGCGCTGGAAGGGTTCCTCGTTGTTTACGAGACCGAGGTCAAAGAGTACTTTGTGCCAGAATCGTGCGTACAGAAGATGGAGTACCGCGTGTTCTGCACCACCCACATAGAGATCCACCGGGAGCCAGTAGTCAATCTTGTTCTTGTCCGCGAACGCGGTTGGATTCTTCGGGTCGAGGTAGCGGATATAATACCAGCAGGAACCGGCCCATTGGGGCATGGTGTTTGTTTCCCTGCGCGCAGGGCCGCCGCAGGAGGGACAGGTGGTATTGACCCATTCAGCAATTCCGGCGAGCGGGCTTTCTCCGGTTCCGGTTGGCTGATAACTCTCAACTTCGGGGAGCCGGAGTGGGAGTTCCGCTTCCGGTACGGGAACCACGCCGCATTTTTCGCAGTGGACGAGGGGCATGGGCTCTCCCCAATAACGCTGGCGGCTGAACAACCAGTCCCGGAGTTTGTAGTTTACGGCTCTTTTCCCGATTTTCTTTTCTTCGAGCCAGGCAGTAATCTTGTTGATACAGTCCTGGGTGCCCAGGCCGTTGAAGCCGGGCGAGTTGACGGAGAATCCATCGGCGGCGGTACATTCGTCCGGTGTTGCCGAATAGTCGCCGTCCGCGCCTTTTTCCTGCCATTCTTCGGCGGATGCAACAACCTGGATAATGGGCAGATCGAATTCCTTGGCGAAATCCCAGTCGCGTTCGTCGTGTGCGGGAACCGCCATGATGGCGCCGGTACCGTAGGATATAAGTACGTAATCCGAAATCCAGATGGGGATGCGGGTGTTGTTGACGGGGTTAATGGCGTATGCACCGGTGAATACCCCGGTTTTTTCCTTTGCGAGATCGGTACGTTCAAGATCGCTTTTTTTCGCGGCGGCCTCGCGGTAGGCAAGCACAGCGCTTTTTTGTTCGGTCGAGGCAATTTTTTCCACAAGGGGATGTTCCGGAGAAAGGACCATGTAGGTCGCGCCGAAGAGCGTATCCGGACGGGTGGTGAAGACGGTCAGTTCTTCGCCGGTTCCGTCCACCGAGAACTGTACCTCGGCGCCTTCGCTCTTGCCGATCCAGTTCTTCTGCATGAGCTTTACTGATTCGGGCCAGTCGAGTGTATCAAGGTCGGCAAGAAGCCGGTCGGCGTATTGGGTTATCTTCAGGAGCCACTGGCGGATATTCTTCCGGGTGGTCTGGGTTCCGCAGCGGTCACAGCGGCCGTCTTTTACTTCTTCATTCGCGAGACCGGTTTTGCAGCTCGGGCACCAGTTGATGGGTGTCTCCGCTTCATACGCAAGTCCCTGCTTGAACAGCTGAAGAAATATCCACTGGGTCCAGTGGTAGTAGTCCTCTTCGCAGGTGGAAATTTCACGGTCCCAGTCGTAGCTGAATCCGAATGATTTTATTTGCTGGCGGAATTTGGTGATGTTTTCTTCGGTGGTAATCCGGGGATGGGTGCCGGTTTTTATGGCGTAATTTTCCGCCGGAAGACCGAAGGAGTCGAATCCCATGGGATGGAGAACGGAATAGCCGTTCATGCGGAGATACCGGCACCAGATATCAGTGGCAGTATATCCTTCCGGGTGTCCAACATGGAGTCCGGCCGCGGAGGGATAGGGGAACATGTCGAGAACATAGGCCCGTTTTTCCTTTGGAACTGACGCGTCTTCCACAGCGCGGAAGGTCTTGTTTGTTTCCCAAAACTGTTGCCATTTGGGCTCAATTGTTTCAAAAGGATATTTTGCCATGACTGTTGCTCCTGAACCGTACGTACGGGTTTTCTGTTTATTCCATTCTATAGAATTGCCACTTCTTGCGCAAGATTGAACGATTGCTCCGCCCGAATCGTTTCGCTATACTGAAAATATGAAGAAATTGCGGGAGTACGCGGAACTTTTTTCGGTGTTTTTTCAGATTGGCGCGGTTACCTTCGGCGGAGGGCTCGCCATGCTTCCCATGCTCGAACGGGAACTGGTCACGCGCCGTCGCTGGCTCACTGCGGAACGCCTTGTTGACTATTTCGCGATCGGACAGTCCACTCCCGGAATCATCGCGGTAAATGTAGCCACCTTTGTGGGGCACTCCCGGCGCGGGATTCCCGGAGCAATCGTTGCCACGCTGGGTATTGTCCTTCCCTCAATACTGGTCATTTGCGTAATCGCCGGCCTTCTCGGAACCTTTGCCGACGTTCCCGCGGTGCAAAAGGCTCTGCGGGGCATCAATGTGGTTGTGGCGGTTCTCCTCGTGTTCGCAGTGTCGCGTGTCGGAGTGAAAACTGTTACGGACTGGATTACCGGAGCCATTGCCCTGACCGCCTTTCTCGTCATTGTCCTTTGGGACGTACCTGCCGTTCTCGTCGTTCTTGTGTCGGCTTTGCTCGGAATTATCATACGTCTCCGGCGTGAACGGAAAAAGGATGCAGCGGTATGAGTTACGCGGAGCTCTTTTTCACCTTTCTCTATGTAGGCACGTTTACCATCGGCGGCGGTCTGGTTGCGCTTACCCTCATGCAGCAACAACTGGTTACGCCCGGGTTTATTACTCCCGATCGTTTCTATTCCATGGTCGCTGTATCGGAGTCAACGCCGGGTCCTATCGGAATCAACATGGCGACGTATCTCGGTTTCGAATTCCACGGAATTCCGGGCGCTCTTGTGGCGACCGCGGGAACAGTTTTACCATCACTGGTCGTGATAATCATCATTGCGCGGTTTTTTCATGTATGGCGGGAACTTCCCTGGGTTCGCGCGATGTTCTACGGGCTCAGGGCCGGCACCACCGGCATGATCGCGGTCGCGGCCTGGCAGGTGCTGACTGTCGCCGTATTCCCGGTCGCCCGCTTTCAGGCAAGCGGGCGGATTTCGGAGCTCATTGATCTGCGGGTTCTGGTGTTCTTTGCCGCGGTTTGTATCGCATACAAGCGGTTTCAGCTTCATCCTGCCGTGTACATCCTGTGCGGGGCAGTATTCGGTATCGTGTTTTTATAGGTACTTTTTGAGCTCTTCCCCGGTAATGCCGGCATGCAGCTCGAGATAGGGCTTTACCGGACTCATGTTCATCTTGGGGAGCATTACCTCTTCGATCTGGAAGAATCCTACATCCGACGACATTTCAACAGATATGCGTATGGGTTTATCCACCCCTGGTTCGATCCGTACCTGTTCTATGGAATTCGCCGAGTATTTGTGAATGTCTCCCGCACGGGGTTTGTTGTTCAGTTCCATGGGTATGCGCGCGCGTCCTTTTTGCATGTCACAGCCGTCGGCGATGAGAATGATACCCGCTTCAATGGAATGAATCTGGCGATTTGCCATGTGACCGAGAATTCCCTCGAGGGCGAGTGAGCGGATGATGATGCGTTTGTCCGGTCTTCCTGGGAATACTTCGGCAAGAACGGAATCAATCAGGGGCAAAGCAAGGGTCGCGCTGTGAAGTTCATGATCCTGACGGCCGATCGCCATGCCGAGATCATGGAAAAAGGACGCGAGGATGATTGCGCAAAGACTGTCATCGAGGGTTCCCGATTTTTCTTTTTCCAGATTGAGCGCTACTCCTGCGTTGTGAAGGAGGGTTGTCATGGTAACGGCGTTCCGCGTTACCGTGCGCATATGGACCGGTCCGTGATCATTGTAGCCGAGCCGCATGATGGATACAGTATTCGCATACTCCTGCATAAGCTGAAATTCTTCATTTTCCATAAGCAGTTCGGCTATCTTGTGGGACGTGGTTCCCGGTACCAGCTGTTCGAGGATCCTTTTTTCAATTGATAATTCTTTTGGTGACTTCATGGTATAAATATAGTCACAGGTTTGTTTTCCAGCAAGCAGTAAATACTGGAGAAAATTTAGAAAAAATTGTATTTTGGCCGATAAAAAGGTATACTGTTAATTGAACTTGCTGGAAAATACAGTAAAATTGATGAAAAAGTTTGGGGGCAAAGAAAAATGCGAACTGTACTCGTCGTGGATGATTCCAGAATCATGCGAAACATTGTAAAAAACACCTTCAGCGCCATGGGGATTCCCTGCGATTTTGTGGAAGCCGGAAACGGCAAGGAAGCGTTAGCACAGCTGGAGACCCGTGAAATCCACCTGGTACTTCTGGACTGGAACATGCCGGAACTTTCCGGTCTTGATTTTCTCAAGAAAGTACGGGCCATGGAGAAGTACTCCAGTCTTCCCATAATCATGGTGACCAGCGAGGCCGCCCGGTATAATGTGATTGAAGCCCTAAAAAACGGGGCTACCGATTACATCATCAAGCCGGTAAACGAAAAAAGTTTCCGCGAGAAAATCTCAAAAGTAAGCCTGTAGGAGCAAAAAATGGAAAAGTATATTCAGCCGTTTGTGGATGTTTGTGTAAACGTATTCAAGGAATTCATCGGAGTGGAGCTGGAGACAGAACGTCCCCACTTTGCGGACAAGAACGACCTTCATTCCTGGGATGTTTCTGCGGTTATCGGATTAACCGGGGAAGCCCGGGGCGCTGTCGTTATCTCGATGAAGGCGGATCTGGCCTGCCGGCTTACCGGTATGCTCACCGGATCCGAACACTCGGGCATGGACGACGAGGTTATTGACGCGATTGGCGAGATCATCAACATCATTGCCGGAAACGCGAAACGCGGTCTTGAAGAGTCCTTCCGCCTGGTAATATCGCTCCCCACCATAATCCGGGGATCGAACCATGCCATCCAGTGGCCGAACGACCAGGCCCGCATCATCTGTATCCCCTTCAAGATTTTTGATGATGAAACCTTTGTTCTTTCAGTCGCGATAGAAGCTTCACATGGAGCGTAAAATGAAAAAAAGAGGAAACTTTTTCCTGAACATCATGACGAGCGGGAAACCGCTGTTCTCGCGCGATGAAGCGACCATGGATACCATGGTGCGCTACATTCTTCTCAATTCCATGATCTTCCTCGGATGTACTCTCCTCGTACTATTCGGGTACGAGAGTATGCAGCGCGGAGCCGTGTATCAGGCTACGTTCGACTTTTCCATGGCAGGAATGACGCTTGTCGGTTTTGTCATTCTGAGAACGGCGGCTCCCTTCATCATCTCGGGATTCATGACGGTTGTTCCGTACATGATGCTTTGCATCTTCCTGGCGATCAGCGGCGGGCCCCAGGGCTCCGGTGTCTTGTGGGCATACTCCTTTCCGCTGTTGTCCATCTTTCTGCTCGGCATGAAATCGGGGACGGTGCTTTCCATTCTTCTGCTCGGCGGTATTTCCGCCGCACTCTATGTTCCCGGGCTTTCACCGGTGGAATTTCATCCGTCATTCGCGTTCCGTACCGTCGGTGTATATATTCTC
>MWCL01000011.1 GCA_002070025.1 Spirochaetes bacterium ADurb.Bin215 | reverse complement strand
TGACGATTCCGCGGATCCAACCTTTTCGCGCTGGTCCGCGGCCGATGTGCTCCATCATCTGACCACCTGGGTCGCCTATTCTCGCGAACGGCTTACCGCCATTCTGGAAAACGCATCAGTCCGGGATATAGACGATCTTGAGGTTTTCAACCGCGACGCATGGGAGAGGGGCCGCACGATTCCCCGCATGGATTTGCTGCAACGCTTCGCCGACGAGCTCGGCCGGTACCGTGATACGGTTACCCGGTTCACCGCCGCCGATTTTGATCGTACCGACCTTCCCACCGGATTCGACTGGCCCCTGTGGAAATACATCCTCCTCGATACCGCGGTTCATCCCGGCTGGCACTTTGTGTACCACGGCATTACCCGCGGCAACTTTGAGTTCGCAGTCGCGGCGCTTGATACCCTTGCTCCCGCCATGCTCAAATTCAGCGGGGGAGACGAGTCGGTCTTTGATCTTTCCGAACTTGCGGACGATCCTGCCGGTCTCGCGGGTGCCTGCGCCTCTTTTGCCGCAGCCTGTCCGGATAATGCACAGGTGCAGGCATTGGTGCGGAAGAATCAGGGGTAGATGGCTACGGCATGGGTCCAGATGACCTGTTTGGGCCTGTCCGTCAAGAAGAACCATTAAAATCCGCAGGACTGTTGCGGAAATACGCATAAAATCCGCAGGACTGTTGCGGATTTTATGAATACTCGCTATACTCATATACATGAATGCAGTAAAACGGATGCTGGATATCAGAACAGCTGCGGAAAAAAAGAGTGTTCTTCTTCTTGGTCCGCGTCAAACCGGGAAATCTACCCTGTTACGCGATCTTTTTCCCGAATCACCCTACTATAATCTTCTCTTCACGGATGTTTTTTTCCGGTTGCAGCAGGAGCCGGCCAGACTACGCCATGAGATTCTTGCGTTAGAGGATTTTACCGGACCGATCATTATTGACGAGATTCAAAAACTGCCCATTTTGCTAGATGAAGTGCAATCCCTTATTGATAGTAACGGATTTACTTTTGTGTTAACCGGATCATCCGCAAGGAAGCTCAAAGCTGGAGGATCAAATCTTCTGGGTGGGAGAGCCCGTCTCAAAAAAATTCATCCTTTTGTTTCGGCGGAGCTTGCTGATTTTTCGATTGAGCGGGCTATCGAACGGGGATTGCTTCCCCCGGTATGGTTTTCTGATGCGCCCGAAGAGGATTTGCGCGCGTATTGTGGCATGTATCTCAGGGAAGAAATTCATGCGGAATCCCTGGTCCGCGGGCTTGATGGTTTCTCGCGTTTTTTGACTGTCGCCGCAATGATGAATGGTCAGGAATTGAATTTTGAGAATATTGCCCGGGATTGCGCGGTTCCCGCCCGGACGGTTCGTGAGTATGTATCGGTCCTGACCGATACGTTGATTGCGGAACAGTTACAGCCCTGGAAACAGGGACAGAAACGAACGGCAGTTTCGCGTGCAAAACTGTACTTCTTTGATGGGGCTGTCGCCCGTGTCCTTGCCGATAAGCCTGTCCCCGGGCAGGGTTCGACTGAATGGGGTCTTGCTCTTGAACATCTTGTTTTCCATGAGATTCGTTCATGGCTTGAGTATTCGGGAGATTACCGTCCGCTCACCTATTGGCGAACCCATGATGGCCGGGAAGTTGATTTCATAGTGGGGAATGAAATGGCAATTGAGGTGAAAGCATCAAGAAACATTCAATCCGGTGATATGAAAGGATTACGGGATATTACCGGCGAGGGGGCCTGGAAAGCGAGAATCCTCGTATGTCGTGAACCGGTTCCCCGTTACACCGATGATGGTATTCTCATTCTTCCCGTCACAGAATTCCTTGAACGCCTCTGGGCAGGCTCATTCGCATGAGAATCTCCCTCGCCCCTCCTTCAGATTGCTTCGAACGGCTGTGAGCAGGGCCAGTGCGTACCGGTTCCCGCTTGCTGCCTCAGTCTTAAAAATGTTTCAACAATTTTGATAGCAGTTTTCAACAATTTTCGTAGCAGTTGGGTTTTATGCCTTCAGGACCGACGGTACTACCGAGATCACCAACAGCGCGGCCATGGTCAGGTTGAAGACGCGGAGGCGGACGGGGTGTTCGAGGAAGCGTTTGAGGAGGGTACCGAAGATGGCCCAGGTGGATACTGACGAGAAGGCGATGACGATGTTGATGGTGCCGCCGGCGGCGAGGCTCGTCCAGTAGGCGTCGGGGTCGGTGAAGGCGGTTACGAGGGTAATCGCCGCGACCCAGGCTTTGACGTTGATCCACTGGAAGGCGACCGAGCCGAAGAATGAAATGGGTTTGGCGTCTTCGCCGCTTTTGTCGGCGGGGCCGATACCGGTGGACGTGGCGATTTTCCAGGCGAGATACATGAGGTAGGCGAGGGATCCCCATTTGAGAATTTCGTGCGCCAGGGGAAAGGCTTTGAAGAGGCTGCCGAGTCCCGCGCCGATCGAGAAGAAGAGGATGTTGAATCCGAGCACGACGCCGAGAACGTGGGGCAGGGTGCGGCGGTAGCCGAAGTTGGCGCCGGTCGCGAGGGCGATGAGGTTGTTGGGGCCCGGGGTGAATCCGGATACGAGCGAGAACGAGATGAATCCTGCCAATAATGTGTAGTTCATGGTGCCTTCTTCTTTGTCTTTTTGACCGGGATCGGGGTTACGGCGACGAGGGCGCGCACGGCGCCCGCACCTTCGATCTGGTCAACGACAAATTCTATGTAGTCGGCGGTTGTGGCCATGGGCTCCTCCTTGTGCTCTTTGCCTCATGATACGTGAGCGCGCGTCCGGTTTCAAGGGGGTTCGGTTCCGGCTGAAAGTTCACGACGGGATCTTTTGAGGGGCGCTCTTGACGGGACGGGCGGGCAGGCGTACAATCATGATTATGTATAACGCGGACACAATCCTGAGTATCCTTTCCTTCCGGTCCGGCGCCACGTTCGCCGCTGACGGGAGAGGTGTGTCCGCAGCGGAAATCGGTGACCGGAGGTGTGTTTGCGTATCAGCGCTATAGCGCGCGCGTGAGCAGCTGCCAGTCCGGTAACAAACCGCGGACGCCTCGACTGAGATCGGGGAGTCCGCGGTTTTTTTTTATGCCCGCCTCCCCGGTTTCCGGCCGGTTTGTGTCCGCGAACCTGAAGGAGAACGACATGATTGAAGCAATCAATATTCATAAACACTATGGGGTCGAGGCTGTCCTGTCCGGCGCCGACGTGCGGATTGTGCCGGGAGAAAAGGTCGGGATGGTCGGCCGGAACGGCGCGGGGAAGACGACGCTTGTGCGGATTCTCACCGGGGAAGACGGGGATTATAGCGGCACGGTGCGCCGGGGCGTTCACGAGACGCTTGCCTGTGTACCGCAGCACTTCCCGGTACGCGAATTGACGGCCATCGAGTTCATGGTGGAACCGGTCGCGGAACAGCGGCGCGCTCTTGCCGCGCTCGAGGAGGAGATGGCGGGTGTGGAGGGCCGTGAACTCGAGCGGGTTCTCGAGGCCTACGGTGATCTCCGCACATCCTATGACGCGGGTCCCGGCGACGAAGCGGAGTCGCGCGCGCTCGGGTATCTCGAAAGCCTCGGTCTTGCCGACTCGGCGGAGACGCCGCTTGCTGCTCTTTCGGGCGGTGAGCGGAACATTCTCGCGCTTGGTCGCGCCCTTCTTTCCCGTCCCGATGTGCTCGTTCTCGACGAACCGGGAAATCATCTTGACATGTGGGGACTCGCCTGGCTCGAACAGTTTGTGCGCGAGTATCCGGGCGCGGTCATCGTCATTTCGCATAACCGCTACTTGCTTGACCGCATCTGCTCGCGCATCATCGAGATTGATGGTGGCAAGACGCGGTCGTTTACCGGGAATTATTCGGCGTACCGGATTGAAAAACTCCGGAGCGCGGTTTCGGGTGAGATGGCTGCGCGGGCCGACGAGAAAAAGATTGAGCAGCTCGAGGCGGTGGTCAAAAAATTTGCGGACATTGCCCGCCGGACGGCCGATCCCGCCTGGGGGCGGCGCCTCCGTGCGCGGCGTACGCATCTTGAAAAAACGAAGGAAGCCGCCCGTGAAAAGCCGAAGAATCCGGTTGAGTCCTTTTCGGTGTCTTTTGAAACCGACGCGAGTCGTGCGAACCTCGCGCTCAAGGTAGGCGGGCTTTCCTGCGCCTTCGGCGAGCGGGTGCTGTTTTCCAATGTTTCTCTCACTATCCACACCGGCGAGCGGGTCGCGCTTGTGGGCGCGAACGGCTCGGGAAAGTCGACCTTTCTCCGCGAAGTGCTCCGTCTCCATGAGGCGCAGGATCCGTCGGTATTCGTCGGCCCGAGCATGACTGTGGCGTATTGTTCCCAGCACGCGGAGGGCCTCGACCGCACGGCGACAATTCTCGATGTCTGCATCGACGCCGGCGCGAAAACTCTCGAGGACGCGCGAAAGGCGCTCGCGCCGTTCCTCTTTCCACGCGAAGCACTCGAGCAGAAAATCGGCTCCCTTTCCGGCGGGGAACTCAACCGGCTCCAGCTCGCGCTTGCAGGGATCCGCAAGGCGAACTTTCTCATTCTGGACGAGCCGACGAATCACCTCGACATCCCGGCTTGCGAGGCCATCGAGGAGGCACTTCTCGATTTCGCGGGAACCATCCTGGTAGTCTCGCACGACCGATATTTTCTTGACCGTATCGCGACCCGTGTCCTCGAGATTGACGCGGGCACGATCACGTCATGGGACGGTAACTTCTCCGAGTTCTGGTTCGAGCGCTACGGGACCGATGTCTCGCGTCCGATCCGGACGGCGGGGGGCGGCCGTCAAAATCGCGGGGGCGATGCTCGCGGGGTGAAAGCTCACAGTGGCGGGGTGAAAGCTGGCAGGGTGAAAGCTGGCGTGGTGAAAGCTGCCACCCCGGCGGGGAGTGGCTCCCCGGACGCGGTCGAACAGCGGATAATCAGTCTGGAAGCGGAACAGCGGGAGCTGGAATCTCGGATGGGCGAAGCGTACCGGCAGGGCGATCTTGCTCGCGCGCGTACGCTCGGAACAAAGCTCGACCGTACCCGGAGGGAAGTCGAACGGCTGTATGCTGCGTGGGAGTGAGGCGGTTATTTTCGCTCTTTTCCCGTACAGGCCGCCACGGTGAGGCGGAGGACTTCGGTTACGGCGAACACGTGGTCGTTGTAATTGAAGTCCCGCCTGCCGCTGTAGTGCTCCATGAGCAGGTCGAGCCCGTGCTTCTTTTCCGCCGGGTCGGTTACAAAAATGACGGTTCCCTCTCCGGCGACGCTCCGGTAGTTCATTCCCCAGTCGCAGCCGGATTCGCCGGTAACCAGTTCATGATCCGTGTCCGCCGAGAAGGCGGCGAGCGGGTTTTGCCGGATGAGCTCGAGTTTTTTCCCTTCTTTCGCGCAATGGAAGTACAGATGGAGTGTTCCGTCTCCGGTACGCTCGAAGCCGAAATTCAGCGGTATGACGTAGGGTTTCCCGCCGTCGAGCAGGGCGAGATGACAGGCGTCCGAGCGGCGCAGGGTTTCGTCGATCCAGACGGGATCGCTCCTTTCACGGTCTTTTCGTCGCATGATGCATCCTCAGGAAAAGTATTCGTTCACAATCGAGTCGATATGGATTTGCGCGGTGTCGAGTACCGGCACTGCAAAGTCGTCAACACCGGCGATGAGGGGAAGTTCGGTACAGCCGAGTATGATCCCGTCCAGGTTCTGTGACGCGATCTGTCCGCGCGTGATTTCAAGAAAGCGCTCCCGTTTTTCCGGCCGGACGATGCCGTTTTCCAGTTCGGGGAAAATGATGTTGTGGATTTCTTCAATTTCAGAAGGGGATGGCGTGACAATGCCGATACCGTAGCGGGCAAAGACGTCGGCGAAAAAGGACGCTTTCATGGTAAAGCCGGTCCCGGTTAAAAGAACGTGTTTGAGGGAAAGTTCTTTTGCCCGATCAGCCGTCTTTTCCACAATGCTGATAAGCGGTATGGCAGACCGTTTCTGCAGGGTGTCGAAGACGAGGTGCGGTGTGTTCGACGCGAGCGCGGCAAAGCTGGCGCCCGAACGTGCAAGCGTGTCGATTGCGGCGGACAGGTAGTCCGCGAGACTGTCAAAATCTCCGGTCAAAAAGTATGAGAGCATCTTCGTCATGTTGACGCTCTCGATAACTACTTCGGGGTACTGGTCGTCGCCGGAGCGCGCGTGAGCGTGCGCCACAATGTCCCGGTAGTACATGAGGGTCGATTCGGGGCCTATTCCGCCGACAATGCCGATCTTTTTCATGGGGTCCTCCCTAGCCGCGGGCTACACGTGCAGGATACCATTTCTGGAACCAGGCCGTCCATATTCCGCAGAGCAGGGGCGCTGCCGAATTGACGGCGCCGGACCAGGGCGCGAGCGGCGTGGCGAGCAGGAAAATCGTCCAGCCGGCGGTGGCGAGGTAGAACACGCCCCAGACCGCGGTGATGATCCGGTTTGTTTTGACAAAGAGCGCGTTTCCCAGGGCTTCGTCTCCGCCATAAGCGTCTTTTGAGTAGTCCGCGGTGAGCGGTACGGGTCCGAGGCAGGAGATGAGCCAGTGCACGCCGAAGGCGAGATAGGTGAGGGGCAGGAGAATCTCCGCAGAAATACCGGCCGCGGCCGCCGCGGCGAAGGCGGTAACCAGCGCGAAGGTGATGCGTTCATGGCGGCCGTGGACCCATTTGAATCCGGCGAGCTGACAGAGGGCGAGCGTGGCCAATGCTGCATACACGGCCGCGATCGGCGAGATCGGCAGGGCGATCCAGAGCGGCATCCATGGAAGGATGACGAGCGCCATGGTGGGTTTCTTTGCGGTGTTATCACGACTGGCGGCGGGAGGCCGTTCCGTTGTTGACGGGGAAGAGCCTGGACCGGAAAAGAGTCCGTCCATCTTGAGCATGAGATCGAAGTTGCCGAGTACCTTGTATTTTCCTTCCATCATGGCTCGGGCGCCGTCCAGTTCACCTTGTGAAATTTGTTTCCATACGGTAAAGGGCGTTTCAACGCGGGTGGAGTTGAGCGCGGAAACTGACGCGGGGATCGGCGCTTCCCCGTCGAGTACGGTGCACTCCCGCGCGCCGAGGAAGAGGCGATGGGTTACGCCGAGATCGGTAAAGTTGAGTTCAAGGAGGGCTTCCTTTCCCCCGAGCTTTGCGGGAGAATAGAGGGCTGCCATCTGCCGTACGAGAACGGCCGAAGGATCGCCGGTTGCACCTGGGTCCGGTACGTTCGTTGAATATCCTTCGCCAGTGCCTGTATCAGTTTTGGTCCCGGGTCCGGGAAGGCCCCAGCTCGCGTCCGCAAGTTTATTGTAGGTTTCCGCGGGAAGGATGAGCGGTTCCAGCTCGGCTTGAAGCGCTTCGCTGATGCCCAGGTGCTCCGTGTATTCACTGCCCGCCCGACGGACGAGGGAGAGATACTCGTTGGTGCGCGTGCGCAATTCGGGGATGGAGAAGAGTTCACCCTCGGGACAGATGATTTTTGAGAGGCGGTCCTTGCCGAACGCGATGGCGAACTGGGCTTCGATCGCTTCGTAGTTGTTTTTTGTGGAGGCAAAGCCGCAGGTGGAAATGAGTACGGTGTGTTGATGTGAAAGATCGAAACGCCGGGGATGGGTTATGCTGCCGTCGGACGTTTCCTCCATAAACGGCAAGTTCAGGGGAAGGAGACGATCCATGAATGCTTTCAGTTTTGAGGGGAGGGAATAGTAGTAGAGGGGAAAGCTCCAGATGACGAGGTCCGCTTCGATGATGCGGGGCAGGAGGTCCTGCATGTCGTCCATGATGACGCAGACGCCGGGAGTATCTTTCCAACAGGCGAAGCACCCGTGGCATTCTTCGATTTTTTGTTTGTACACGTCCACGCGGGTGATGGTGTGTTCTCCCGCCGATTCAAGCCCTTCGAGAAAGGCTTCGGTAATTTTCCAGGTGTTGCTGTTTTTGCCCCGCGGGCTTCCGTTCAGTGCGACAACATTCATTGTGTTCTCCGTCAACTTTTTATTTGTGTGTTTATTCTCATGGGGGATTACCGGGGTGTCAAGGGACTTCTATCAAAAATGTTGAAAGACTGCTATCAAAAATGTTGAAAGACTGCTACCAAAATTGTTGAAAGAATTCTCTTGACAGGCTGTTAATAGTGAGCTATGTTTTGTATAGCACTTTACAAAACAAAGCGCTTTGCGATACCTACAGGAGGTAGTATATGAAAGACGGTGAAAACCGGGACATGAACCGGGATCAGGCGATGCAGGATATCCAGACCATCAAGTCGTTTCTGGAACAGGGTCAGCGGAAACTCGAGGATTCGGGGTTTCATTTCATCTTTTGGGGGCTCTTAATCCCGGCAGGATTCGTCGCCTTTTCGCTGATTGCACCCCGAGCGGGTTTTGACTCGTTGTTTTACCGGCTTTTCTGGCCGGTGTTGTGCGGAGCGGGTGCGGTCGTCTCGGTTGTGGCGGGAGTACGTACTCCCCGGGCAACCGGAGCTTCCCGATACGCGGACAACGTTTCGAGCGCCCTCTGGATCGGGAATCTGGTTGCAGTTGGCGTGCTGTTTGTCATTTTGTATCTTTCGCAGTCCGCAGTATCTGTTTCGTTTATGGCAATGATCGCGGTCATTCTCGGTCTCGCGTACTGGGTCTACGGAACCGTCATTTCTCTTCGGTGGTTTTCCCTTTTCGCCCTGCTCTGGTGGGCGGCCGCGATCGGTATTTCTCTGGCGACAATTCAGAGCGCCGGTGCGGTGCTCGCGGCGGCGACTTTTGTCTGTTCATTCATTCCCGGCTGCATCCTCTTCGTGCGCAAGAGGAAAGGCGGCCGCTGATGAATACGGACGACAGGTATAATTACCGGTCCTATGATTCTCTGATGAACGCACCGATCCGGTTGGCGGTCATGAGTCTCCTCGCGGGAATGGAGGAGGCCGAATTCACCTATATCCGGGAAAAGACGGGCGCGACGGACGGGAACCTGAGCCGGCATCTCGCGAAGCTGGAAGAGGAAGGGCTGATCGCGGTGGTCAAACGGTTCGAAGGAAAGAAACCGGTGACCGTGCAGTCCATTACCGACAAGGGACGTGCGGCACTTCGCGATTATGTGGCGAATCTGGAATCGCTGATCGGAACATTGAAGGAAATGGATTGATGAAAACAAAATTGATGGTGTGTGTGCTTTGTTCGATGGTTTTAGCGGTTCTGTGCGCTGAAGGTCGACACCCCGCGGCGGCCGAAGACACTGCGACAGTTGGGCACCCCGCGGGAGCTGGTACCCCCGCGGCGGCCGGCGCCTTTTTGCCCCAGCCGTTCAGTATTCACTATGAGCGGTATGATTACCATGTGATGCTGACGTTTGAGGGCCACCCGGAATACGAGGCGGTGGAAGCGTTTATCCGTGAAACGCCCGAGCTCGAGATCCGGGCGGTGGTGACGCGCCATGACCAGAGCCAGACGGACTACTTCAATACGGAAGATTTCACGGTCCCGGGCAACGGCAGTGGTGTTGAACGCGAACGGTTGTACGCAGCCATGACGTATGAGCGGGCAGGAACAAAAAAGGCTCCGTCGGTGTCGCTTTCGTTTCAAACAAAGAAGGGTGAGTCGCTAGAGTTTTTCCTTGTGGCGACGTCCGCACCCCTGCGCAAATACGGCGGGCTTGTTGATCCGGGACATCATTCTCCCGACACGTCGCTTCCGGTAATGTTCCGTGAGGGAAGTTCCCTTGCCGGCGAAGAAAGCTTCATCGCCTTTGACGGTGTACAGTGTACCATTCCGATCCTGGTGGACGCGGCGCCCTTTTTTACCGGATACAAGGGATATTACTCCGAAAACATGCGCATTGCGGTAATTCGTGCGGGGTCTTCACAGATTGAATTCACCCGTGTCCCGGGTCAATTTGTTCCCGGAGAGAAATGGGTATTCATGGAAGACGGGGTACCGCAGGAGTGGACAATTACCGAACGGCACGGGTCTTCCGTGTATATCGAAGGGCCGGACCGCGTTCTTCGCTGTGTAGCAGACGGAAACCGCCTCGGTCTTCTTTCCGTCGCCTGTACCAACGATGATCCGGATATGACCTTCCTTGTTGATTTCAAATCTCCGGTGCGTGTTTCCGGCGGAGAGGGATCGCGAAATACCGAAACGGAGTTTTCTCTTTCCATCGCCGGGAAAAAGCGGGTGGTGACTGGAACCGTGTCGGTTGAGTCGGATGCCGCGCAGACATGGATTGTCCTTTCACCTCGTTCGCCCGAGTGGGCGGTGCCACGGGGTGTTTCAACTATCCTGACGAGCGCTGGCAGCACACTGAAACGTGATGTTGTAATCGTGAACGGGGAGTGAGGCGACTGGTCAGAAAAGAGCTGAAGTCTCAGGGGTTCGGCTCTTTTCTCCAGTCCTCAAGAACCAGGTCCGGTATTCGGGAGAAATGTTTCGTATTGTTCGTTACCAGGGTATGGTTCATGTAGAGTGCGGTTGCCGCGATGATACTGTCCATGTCATCAAGCCTGGCTCCCGTTTTTTCCAGGCGGGATTTTAATTCTCCAAAAACTTCCATGATTCCCTTGCTGATTTCCACTACCGGAAAGATCTCACCGATGCGTTTGACCGTCGCCAAATTTTTTTCCGGATGTTGTGATTTTCGCGCTCCGTAGATCAGTTCTCCGTAGGTGATGACTGAAATCTCTTTGGGTATGGTATCATTCTTCCGTAGCCACCGATTGACCCGGGCGTCCCCCTTGAGGCTGTAAATGATGATGTCGGTATCAATCAAAAAAGCCATCGGTATATCCAAAGCGGCGTGAATTCCGGCGATCAGCCCTGATGTCCGCTGCAATCTCGGCGGCCGGCCGCTCGTCTTTCCAGGATCCTTCCATTAAAAGAAATTCGTGTGTTGTGTTTCGGTATTCCCGGTTTGTGGCGTTGAGATGCTCTTCGAGTATGGTGATAACTTCCTGACTGATGGAACGGTTCCGTTGTTTTGCCGAGGTCTTGATATGCTGGTAGAGCCGGTCATCAATATCCCGTACCTGGAGTATGGCCATGGCATCCTCCTTTCCTTATTCTATGATACGATATTATGCATGAAAAAGCAAGCATAATGCATGATATTGCACAAGCGCCCGGGGACTGGTATCATCATCGGCATGACGAGTCCGGTTCCTTCCGCAATCCCCTACTCTTCCATCGAGGCAAAAACCTGCCTGTCACGCGCGCCGCTTCCGGATGCTTTTCTGGTGTCGTTGTATCGCGCGCTCGCGCCGTACCGCGGCTGCGGTCACGGCTGCATGTACTGCGATGGTCGTGCGGAAAAGTACTATGTGGAGGGCGACTTCGCGCGGGATATCGCCGTGCGGCAGAATCTCGCGGAGCTCGCGGCGCGCGATGCCGGCGCGGGGTTTACCGCCCGCGAATACGGGGCCATCTGTATCGGCTCCGGCGTCACCGACGTGTACCAGCCGCTTGAACGGGAACTGGGCCTCACGAGGCGCACTCTGGAAGCGCTCGTGGAAACCGGCGTGCCCATAGTCATCCTGACCAAGAGCGACCTCATCCTCCGCGATTTTGATGTACTGGCACGGTTTCCGCACGCCCTCGTGATTGTAACGGTAACTACGGTCAACGGGACTGACGCCGCACGCCTTGAACCGGGCGCGAGCACGCCGGACCGGCGGATTGCCGTTGTCCGTGAGGCGAAGGCGCGCGGGTTTTCGTCCGGTGTCATGGCCATGCCCCTGTGTCCGGGCATTTCCGATTCGGACGAATCCTTTACCGCAGTGCTTGCCGCAGCAAAGGACGCGGGCGCGGACTTTGTGTATCCCGGCGGGCTCACATTGCGCCCCGGCTGCCAGAAGGATTTGTTTCTCTCTCTTGTTGACGAACACTATCCCGCGCTCCGTGCGGACTACGATACGCTCTATGGAGAAAACCGGCAGTCCGGCATGCCCCGTACAGAGCGCTCCGCGCCGTTTCACGCCCGGCTCGATCGGCTGGGCCGTCAGTTTGGCCTTGCGCAGCGGATTCCGTACAGTGTATACAACCGTCTCCTCTCAAAGCCCGATGCGCTCTTTGTTCTGTTCTGCCATATGCAACATTTGTACTCGCTCCGGGGCGTGGACACCCGGCCGCTCAGGGCGGCCACCGACCGGTATGCCCGCTGGCTTTCGGGTGAGCGCACGGCGCTCCGCCGGAAGCGGATACCGGTGGTGTCGTCGGACCCCTTTCCGCTCACACGGATACTCGATGAGCGATTTGGGGATTTGCTGACGGGTACCGGCGGGGAGCGGTCATTGGCCGCCATTCTGGAAAATGACCGGCTTGCGTCACTTGCTTCGGCGGTTCTCAAAGATGGCGCGGATTTTGACTACGGGTCACTCGCAGTCGTGTGAATCTTCCTGTCAGCATTCGTCGGGAAGAATGAGGGGCGGCTTTTTGGCGCGGCTCCGGATCCAGCCGATGGCGCGGCTTATGGACGGTCGGCAGATGATGGCAAGCTCCAACCGGCGTTTGCCGGGAAAATTCAGCAGCATGATACCGGCGAAAATTGCCAGAAGGCCCTGACCGGGCATGAACAGCAGTACGATTCCGATAACGATGAACACCAGACCGAGAATGTTCTTTGCCGCGAGGAGAATAGCGGTAACTACCGGATGCCCATAGCGGTCCAGGCGGTGATTCTTCGGTCGTACAAAGTAGTTTGCCGGTATGGCAATGATAATGAGGGGCAAACCGAAGAGGGCGAGAAAGAAGAGCAGTACTGAAAACCCTGCAAGAACGGCGATTTCTGTAGTGTAGCGTTCGAAAAAGTCAGAAAGTTCATACACTGTCGGCATGCTATAACCTCCTCACCCCTATAGTGTACCGGGAGAGGGGCTGAATCGCCAACAATTTTCGTAGCAGTATAAAAAAGCCGGCTTACGCCGGCTTGTCTTCCTTACTTACCCTTCTTCTTTATCGGGATCCAGACTTCGCATCGATACTTTTCGCTCGTATCGTCAATGGAGGGATCCTCCTGTTCGGGATAGAGCTCGAAATCCGGCGTTCCGGCATGTTCGTACTCGGAAGCGGGGAACCATTCCGAGTAGATCTGTTTCCAGACCGCCTGGATGGCACCGGGCATGGGTCCGCGGGACTCGAATACTGCGTAGGTTGCCGGATCAATCGTGATGGTTACGCTTCCCCCGGGAAAGTCGGTTAATGCGTGGTCGCCCTTTTCCACGGCGATGGCATAGGCGAAAGAATTGTCTTTCGGGTTGTAGTCGTAACAAACGCCGAACATACCCATGGAACCGCAGTTTTTTCCGATCGCCGTGGCGGTTCCGTTTGAAGAGTTCTCTTGCCAGAATTCCGGGATCACCTTCATGTTTTCCCCGTCGGTGTTGGTGGTGCGCAACGAAACGCCGGCGAGTTCAATCGTGTCCTTTTCAATGATTCGGTACTTCATGGTCTTGTCTCCTTTGAGAATGACCGCCAGCTGGATGGGAGGCCAGGTTTCCAGTTCGATGTCGTTTTGGCGCGCCTCTGAAGGCGTAATGCCGAAACACCGTCTGAAGGCCTTGGCAAATGATTCGGGACTTTCCCAACCGTATCTGAGCGCGACATCGATTACCTTGTCCTTGCCCGCGGCAAGATCAAGTGCGGCCCGGCTGAGCCGCCGGCGTCGTACATACTCCGCGGGTCCGGTTCCGAACACAACTTCGAACATGCGGCAAAAATGAAAGAGCGAGCAGTTGGCCAGTCGTGCTGCTTCTTCAATTTCAACCGTTCCTTCCAGGTTGTCTTCCATGTAACCCAATGCTTCGTTCAGTCGTGCAGTCCAGTCCATAGTTCTCTCTCCCTGGTGTGCGGATCATCTCATGGAAACCATACTGCAGTTCTTGTCCAGTATGCCTGTTATTTTTTGCCGGAAAGTGACAGGGTGTCAAATCGACGGTAGCATTATTCGGGAAGAAATTCCAGAAACGCGTTCACTACATCCGGATCGAAGTGGGTTCCGGATTCCGCGCGGAGGTATGCAACAACTTTTTCTCTTTCCCAGGGTCCCCGATACGGTCGTTCGCTCGAAAGGGCATCCCATACGTCAATTACGGCAAAAATTCGGGCGAACAGGGGAATTTCCTTTCCCTTGAGTCCTTGCGGATAGCCGGTACCATCCCACTTTTCATGGTGACACCAGGGTACGGAAAGCGCGGGAAGGAGGAATTCTATGGGCGCGAGCAGGTCATGTGCATATTTGGGGTGCTTGTTCATGATTGTCCGTTCTTCATGGGTGAGCGGTCCGGGTTTGAGGAGAATTGAATCGGGTATTCCAACCTTTCCGATATCATGGAGCAGGGCTCCGCGGTAGAGATTTTCAATATCGTGTTCGTCAAGTCCGAGCTTGCGGCCGAGGCGTACACTCATCTGGGCAACACGGATACAGTGTCCTTCGGTTTCATGATCACGCAGGTCGAGCGCGCGTGACCACCCTTCAATGGTGGTGTTATATGATTCGCGTAAACAGGTATTCGCCCGCTTCAAACCATGAACGAGTCGGTCATTTTCAATGGCAATAGCCGCCTGGCCTGCGAGTGTTTCAAGAAAATGCCGCCAACCGGATCCTTCAGGAAGCGGTCGCCGGGTAAAGAGTTCAAGGATTCCGTTGACTTCTCCATGCACCGAGAGGGGTACGCGACAGTACCCGGTGTAGTCCTCCTCGGCAAACAGGATCTGTCGTTCATTGTCAATGTCATCACCGGTTTTGGTTGTGAGGTCAGGTACAAACAGGGGAGTTACTGCTATCGGGCGTTCATCGTCGGGGAAAAGATTTCTGACGCCCCGTGATGCGGCTACTATCGGTGTCGATCCTGCCGGGTCAATGAGCGAGATGATGATTCCGTCCGCCTTTTGCTGTGTTAGAATTTCGGACATGAGCACATTGAGGAGCATTGTCCGGTCATGAACACCTGTAATGGCCTGGTCAATAATTCTCAATGACGACAAGTGTTCAACTTCGGTTGCGAGATTTGTGTTGAGCTCGGCGATGCGTGAAAAAGTGTGAATGTGCTGCAGGGTCTGGCTGAGTTGTTTGCGCAAGAACCCGAACGCCGTATAGGGTATGGTAGTGCATTCAAATATGATAACCCCGAGAATCTTGGTGCCAAAATTCAGGGATTCCATGACCCGCAGTACCGATGAGTCTTCGGTTCCCGACGAAGAGGTTTCCTTCCAGGGTTCATTGCTGCACAGGTACGCACCTTCTTCCTGGATATACTTCAAAAAGGGCTGGAGGCGGGGACCGGTATCGGTCTGTTTATACCGGCAGAGGGTGCAGCGCTTTATTTCCCGCAGGGCGGGCAGCTTGCTGTCGAGAATGGCGCACAGCTCCGCTTCGGTATTGGTATTGATCAGTCCTTCACTTATGTTGGTCAGGTCATACTCTTCCTGATCCCGGATGGCAGAATCCCGTTTAAGGGAAAGGATTGTTTCTTTCAGTGACTTGATTTCGTTCAGATCAGGAATTGCGCCGCCGGTACAACCACAACTGTCTCGTACAACAAGGGGTGTAGGAATTCTGGTTGTCATTACGGGCTTACGTCCTGCGATCATGTCGTGGAGGATTGACGTTGCCTGAGCGCCTGCCGAATAGATATCCTGTCGAACAGTGGTCAGCGGAGGATCATAAAGTGTGGCTTGGTCAAGATCATCGAATCCGGTGATCCGGTAATCACGGGGTACAATGAGTCCATTTTCGGCAGCACAACTCATGAATCCGAGTGCGGTTTCGTCACTGGCGCACACGACCGTGTCGAACGGCATCCGGTTCGCTAAAAGCTCAAGGGCTACCTTGCAACCCGACGCCCTGATGTATCTGCCCTGAAATATGAGGGAGGGATTTGTTTTTCGGGAATTTTCCTTCATAACATCCAGGAATGCACGTTTCCGTTCCTGTGCCTCGTAGCCGTTTGGCGGTCCGCCGATGTATACGACTTGTTGCGGATCATGTTCGGCAAAGATGTGCTCCATGACTGAGCGCATAGCTTCGTAGTTATTGATGAGAACACTCGGAATACCGGGAACGTCAATGCCGACACTGACGATGGGAATTGGTGAGAATGAATTCAATAATGAATACAGATCTTCCTTGGGGCAGAATTCGCCCAGGAGGGACGAGAGAGCGATTAGTCCGTCGGGTTTATCGGAGCTGATCAGGTCAAAAATGAAATTGTGACGGCCTTCAAACTGGGTCGGAGTGTTGTAAAAGCCGCCGGTGTAGAAGATAACCCGGCTGTCATGATCTCTGGCAACATCGGCTACTGACCGGGCAAAGCTCCGCTCATAGGGAAGTTTTGCGCCGCCCATGTGATTGATCATGACGCCGATTGTACTGCTCATACTCTGAATACTAATCCAGGCTTGCTTGTTCGTCAAACACGATTAACTGAAATGGAGATTTAATGCTGTCTTCTGTAAAACTTTGATCAGCTTGACAAAGTTAGCTGTGGCTAATATTATTGAAGTATGAAGAGTTCGAAGGTACTGACCGAATCGCTTGAGGACTATCTCGAGTCGATTTACCGGAACATCGTGAGAAACAATGCGGCACGGGTAAAAGATATCGCTGCCGATCTCGGTGTCCGGTATCCGTCGGTAACATCGGCACTCAAGGTACTTGAGAAGAAAGGTTTGATTGACTATGAGCCGTACGGGATTATTACCCTGACGGCAGAAGGGCTGGCCATTGCGCTCAGAATAACAGAGCGGCACCGGCTGTTGCGGGCTTTTTTCTCCCGGGTGCTTGCGGTTGATCCGGTAGTTGCCGATGAAACCGCGTGCCGGCTGGAGCATGTTATTCCTCCCGATGTTTTTCAGCGGTTGGTCCAGTTTTTCAAGTTTTTTTACCTGTCCCAGGAAGGCAATGATTCCTGGCAGCAGTCTTTCAGGGACTTCATGAAGAAGAACCCGGTGGATATCGGGTGTTCTGAATGTCTCGACGAGTTTTTTGATGGAACCGGTTTTAGCCGGGAAGGAGATACCAGTGAGCTTGACCATGCTTGAGAACGGTCGTTGTGGCGTTGTTGTCCGTATTAACGGAGGACACTCGAGACGAGACCGGCTGCTGCAGCTCGGCATTGTTCCGGGCGTTCCGGTGTATGTGATCAAAAACGGCCGTAGCGGACCTTTGGTGCTTGATGTACTGGGAAGCAGAATTGTGCTCGGTAACGGAATCGCTTCGGCTGTAGAAGTATCATGATTTTTTTGCCGCAAGAGTTAGTGGCGGCTAATATAGTTATTAATTGCTAACAGGAGTTGGTATGGACGAACGATTACAGGATCTTTCTGCGGGGGAATCCGCCGAGGTTGCCGGCTATGCGCCGGGGGAGGCGGGGTATCGGGACCGTCTCCTGGCAATGGGTCTTACCCGGGGAACCCGTTTTACGGTTGTCAGGATTGCTCCGCTCGGAGATCCGGTGGAAATTGATGTTAGGGGCTTCAGCCTTTCCTTGCGGAAGGCGGAAGCTGATGTCTTGCTGGTACGGAGGGCACAATGAAAGGCAATTCCGGAAAATTGGTCATTGCGCTCGCCGGCAATCCGAACTCGGGGAAGACAACACTTTTTAACGCGCTTACCGGAAGCACCCAACGGGTGGGAAACTGGCCCGGTGTAACCGTAGAAAAAAAGTCGGGAGTGATGCGTCTCGGAGAACGATCCGCCGAGGTGGTGGATCTTCCCGGAATCTACTCTCTTTCTTCCCATTCAGACGATGAACGGGTTGCCCGGGATTATCTTCTTTCAGGAGCGGCCGACGCTGTTATCAATATTGTTGATGCGTCCAATCTTGAGCGGAACCTCTTTTTGACGTTGAACCTTCTGGAAATGAAGGTGCCGGTATATATTGTGCTGAACATGACCGATCTGGCGGCGAAGCGCGGATTTGTCATTGATCCCGCTGTATTGTCACGCAGGCTCGGTGTACCGGTAACGGCCATGAGCGCCACGAAAGCGGCGGATATCGTTTCTTTCCGCAAAGATCTTGAATCTTCGGTGGATGTTCTTGCAGGATCCCCCTTCAAGGTACCGTATCCTGAAACAGTCGAAAATATCCTGTCGGTTTGGGGCGCGCGTCTTGGCGATGTATCAACGGATCTCGGTGTGGATCGCCGCTGGCTTGCGCTCAAACTGCTTGAACAGGATTCATTCTATTCGGACAAGGTTATTCGCCTCGGAGTGTTTTCGGATACGTATCTTTCATCCGTTATGGACATGGTTATCGGGAAGGAGACCGATTCTCCCGACGCGGTTATCGCGGCAGCCAAGTATGCCTGTATCCGGGATCTCGTCGATTCAAGCAGAACCGGTAGCGTACGTAACGCTGCGGCTGCTACCACGAGTGCAAAGATAGACCGGGTTGTACTTAACCGGTATCTCGGTATTCCGGTGTTTCTCGCCGTCATGTATCTCATGTTTGCGTTCGTTATCAATATCGGCGGGGCGTTCATCGACTTCTTCGATATTTTATTCGGTGCTGTCTTTGTGGACGGTTTCGGCGCGGCACTGGAATCCGCCGGAGCGCCCCAATGGCTCGTAAGCCTTCTCGCAGGGGGAATCGGCGCGGGTATTCAGACGGTTGCAACCTTTGTTCCCATCATGTTTGCCATGTTCCTCGCGCTCTCGCTTCTGGAAGACTCCGGGTATATGGCCCGCGCCGCGTTCGTGATGGACCGGGCTCTCCGGTCTATCGGTTTGCCGGGAAAGGCCTTTATTCCCATGATCGTGGGGTTTGGCTGTACCGTACCGGCCATCATGGCTACCCGGACGCTTGAAAACAAACGGGATCGGTACATAACCGTGTTCATGGCTCCGTTCATGTCCTGCGGGGCCCGTCTTCCGGTATATGCTCTTTTTGGTGTTGCCTTTTTCGGCAGGATGTCCGGTCTCATCGTCATGAGCGTTTACCTGGCCGGGATAATTCTCGCGGTGGTTACGGGTCTCATCCTCAAGAATACCCTTTTCCGGGGCGAGCCGGCTCCGTTCATCATGGAACTGCCGCCGTATCATGTGCCCCGGTTCGGCTCCGTACTTCATCATGTATGGATGCGCCTGCGCGGGTTCATCGTTCGGGCGGGCAAGGTCATAATTCTGGTCGTTGCCCTGCTGGGTGTGTTGAACTCGGTGGGAACCGATGGTTCTTTCGGCAACGAGGATTCTCCCGAATCGGTATTGTCCGCTCTCGGAAAGACCATCACCCCGGTTTTCGGACCCATGGGTATCGACAGGGAAAACTGGCCGGCGACGGTGGGCATGTTCACCGGGCTCTTTGCCAAGGAAGCGGTTGTGGGAACCCTCAATGGATTGTATGGACAGATTGCCTCCCTGAATGCTCCAGAAGAGGGTGAGTCTGATGAAACGGAAGAAGCATGGAGTTTCGCCGGTGAAGTCGGCGCTGCATTCATGTCCATTCCGGAGGCGTTCGTCGGTCTCGGAGACACATTGCGGGATCCTTTGGGCCTTTCCGTGGTTTCCGGCGACGAAGACGAGACCGCTGAAAGCATCGAAGCGGATCCCGGGCTGTTCACCGTGATGCGGGGTTTCTTCAACAATGATAAACACGCGGCCTATGCCTACATGCTCTTCATCCTGATTTATTTCCCCTGTGTCGCCGCGCTCGGTGCCCTGATACGGGAAATCGGACCGCTGTTCGGCTGGGTTTCGGTAACCTATCTGACCGTGCTCGCCTGGATAACCGCGACCCTCTACTATCAGATTACGGTCGGGCACGAGCTCGTCTGGATAGTAACACCGGTTGTCCTGTTCGGTATGCTGATTGGTGCGTTCGCGTTGCTTCGCCGGGCGGTACAGCCGGAAGGTTAATAGCCGAGCCGCTCACCCACGATGAGCACGGAGAAGTCGCTGGCCAGCGGCCGGCGGCGGAGCAGGGTATAGATGCGGCAAATGCGCTTTTCCGCGCGGCAATCGACACAGTAGCCGGTTTCCGCGCAGGGATTGCCGGTTCCCAGCCGCCGGTTGTTCGGCGGGGAGGCCTCGAGCTCAACGCGGGCCCGGGCTTCTTCGCTGTTCCGGACGATCTTGTTCCATCCCGCGATTACTACCGTTTTTTTCGGGCCAAAGGTAAGCGCGGCGACCCGGTTGCCGTTTGCGTCCACATTGTATAGCTCGCCGTCGAGGGTAATCGCATTGGTGCCCGAAAGAAAGAGATCACTGGTAAGCTGGGCGCGCATGATATCCATCTTTTCTTCCGGAGAGAGACCCTTTTTTGAGTGATAGAGCAGCGTCGCCCCCGCTTCTTCGATGTCCTTGTGCAGCCCAAGCTGATGAAGAGTCATTGATCCGCCGGTTCCTACTTTCATACCCGGCCGTACCAGTGACAGTACCCATGCGGCTGCTTCCGCGCCGGTTTCCATGTAGTGTGCGTCAAAGCCGTTTTTTATGAGAGCTTTGCAGGCAGCGGTTCCAAGGGCTTTGGCGTGCCAAATGTCGATATCGGTCATGGTATCCTCCTGTTGCAATACGGGCTGAACTCATTTAGGATTAATCAGAGGTGGAAGTATGACTCGTATTGTAACAGCCGGCGCGAGTCCGTCAATACAAAAAACGATATTCTTCCGTTTGCTTGAACTTGGTGGAGTGAATCGGTCGGGCGCTTTCCGTCTGGATGCTTCGGGCAAGGCGGTAAACGCGGCCAGGGTGCTTCATCAGCTTGCACCCGGCTCTTGTGTGAATGTCAGTCCGCTCGGAGAAGAAAACTCGGCCCTCTTTTTGTCGCTTGCCGACAATGATGCCCTCCCGGTAGTTTCGGTATCCATTCCCGGAAGAACGCGTTTTTGTTACACGCTGCTGGAGCCTTCTTCGGGGAGAACCACCGAACTTGTGGTGGATGAAGTCGCAGTTGCCGGGAATTATCAGTCATACGCGGATAGTTTTATCAAGAAAGTATCTGACAGCATCCAGGGCGCACAAGCGTTGTTGATCGCCGGAAGCCGGCCGGAGTTTTGGCCGGAAGATCTCTATCCGCGGATGGCTGCGGTTGCCCGGAGCGCCGGGATAGTGTTCATGGCCGACTATCGGGGAAAAGATCTTCTCGCGACACTATCCGAATCGGTTCCTTCCATAATAAAGATAAATGACAGTGAATTTTGCGAAACATTCGCGTGCCCGGCACAACTCAACGATGAACGGCTTGAGTGGGAAATTGCCGAGCGGAGCCGCGAATTCAATACGATCTTTGTGGTAACCCGCGGAACGCGTGCAACCATAGCGGCAAAACGCGGAACGGTGTACACAAAAGCGGTTCCGGGGGTCAGGGTGCAAAACACCATCGGCTGCGGTGACGCGTTTTCCGCCGGATTCCTCCACTCCTTCGTGGCGACCGGTTCACTTGAAGCCGCGCTCGATATTGGTACGGATTGCGCTGCACGAAATGCCGCCGTAAACCGTCCCGGATCAATTCTTCCCGAAAAGGATACCAATGAAAGACAGTGAGTTTCTTGAGTATTTTTCACGCTTTATTGAAGAGTGCCCGGAGGAAGTGTACAAACCGGGAAAACCCTATGTAGTCATGGGAGATCTTCATGTCGGTAACGGCGGATCTCGCGACGACATGGCCCGGAACCGCGAGATTGTCCAGACCGTTCTGGGACGGTGGTATCTGGAGAAAAACTATCAGCTCATTCTCAACGGTGATGTTGAAGATGTAAACAAGTTCCGGTATGAATCGGTCAGACATGCCTGGCCCGGTCTCTTTGAGTTGTTCTATGCCTTTAACGAAAAAGGGCAGTTACGCAAGATTATCGGAAACCATGATTTCCCGCTTCTTGGAATACGAGGATATCCTTTTGAACTTCTTCCGGGGCTCGTGCTCAGGCGGAACAATGACCGCATTTTCATTTTTCATGGTCATCAGGCATCGGACCGGTACGTTAAATACGGAAAGATATCTGAATTGCTCATCCGGTTCCTGCTGAAACCCCTTCCAATCCACAACACCAGCGTGTCGCGTGACTCCCGGCGGCGGTTTTTGACTGAACGGCGGGTATACCAGGCGGTACGCGGTTCGGGAATTCTCGGCATCAGCGGTCATACGCATCGGCCCCTTTTTGAGTCGCTGTCCAAATATGACAATATCCGTTTCACGGTCGAAAACCTTCTTGCCGAATATGACGGTGCATCGAAGCGGCGTAAAAGAGCAATCGAAGAAAAAATCATGATGCTTCGGGAAGAGATGACGGAGCTGTCTTCCATGAGCAAAAAACGGCGGAAAAACCAGAGTCTCTACGGTGACAGTCCTTTCCTGGTTCCCTGTTTGTTCAATGCGGGGTGTACCACGGGGAAGCACGGTATTACGGTGCTCGAAATGGATGATGACCGTATCTCTTTTGTGTACTGGACCGACGGGCCCAACACCCGGCCCTATATAACCGCCGAAGCGCTCAAGACCGACGTGCTGGACGGACGGTGGCACCGGTATGTTTTACACAGCGACAAACTTGAGTCCCTGTTTAACCGGATAAAACTTCTGGGAGACGCGTAACGCTCGCTACCGCCACCACACGTTCATGCTCTCGATGGTTCCGGATATGTCCGTATTGTTCACCAGTGTTCCCGCATACCGGTATCCCGCTTTCGCAAAGGTGATGTTCATACCGGCTGAAAGCGCGCGGGCTATGGTGTACCAGGTGGTAATGCCCCGTTCGGTCATTGCTTTCTGCATTGTTCCAAGCAGGGTTGATGCAAACGAGTTCCCCCGGTATTTCGGATTTGTCGCGAAGTCGGTGAACTCCACACTGGACGTGTCTTCATCCATTTCCGCCGATGACGCGGCGACGAGTTTGTCGCCGGAGAATATTCCGAAATAGGCAATGTGTTCTTCCATGGTCTTTTCCAGATAGGAAGGATCATGTACCGGGAATGGATAGGTCTTGAATACCAGCTTGTAAAGATCCGCGAGCCGGGTACAGTCGTCGCCGTATAATTCCCGCATGGTGTACCCGTCCGCAAGCGGCGGGGGCGCTTCCGGCTTTTTCCCCCGGGCCAGGGTCAGGTTCCGGTTCATGGTTTCCCGTATGTCCGGATTGACAATCTTCCGTGCGGGGTCCAGGAATTTTCCCATGAAGATACAGGCCTCAGCGCCATAGTATGACGGAATCCGTGCTTCTTTTTCAAAGCCCTGCGCGGTGAAGAACTCCGCTTGCGCTTCCGGAACCTTGATAAAAATTTTGGTATAGCTGTTGTCGATAACGAGCCGGTTCATGGTTGCGAGAAGGCGTTCGGGATCGGCCCCGTCCCATTTCATGAGATAGAGCCGGTTGTTTGCCTTGCCGTGGTGAAATACGGCGCCGTCCTGTTTCTCGATACGGTCGTAGTCCATCAGGATCTCCGGTTCATACGCTCGTTGCCGGCCGGGGTAAGAGAGATGGTACGGTCTTCGTCCGAGAGGAGGCGTTGTATACCGATGGGGGTATGTTCCTCGGCGTCGTTCAGTTTGAGCTGGAGATTACAGTGTTCACAGTCGCGGTCGCAGAATGTAGGTTCATAGGAATCGGGTTCCTTGTAGGTGGTGATGACGCCTTCATAATTTCTCAGAACAACTTTGTTGGTTGACCATGAGATCAGGTAGTTCGGCATGATCGGTATTTTTCCGCCGCCGCCCGGTGCGTCAATGACATAGGTGGGTACGGCAAGCCCGGAAGTGTGACCGATAAGGCTTTCCATGATTTCTATTCCCTTTCCGACCGGCGTGCGGAAGTGGGTAAGTCCTTCGGAAAGATCACACTGGTACAGGTAGTAGGGCCGGACCCGGGCGGTAAGCAATTTCTGACAGAGACGCTTGATGATTCTCGGACAGTCATTAACGCCCGCAAGCAGAACTGTCTGGTTTCCCAGTACAACACCGCCATCCGCAAGGCGGGCAAGGGCGCGCCGGGATGCTGTGGTGAGCTCCCGCGGATGGTTGAAATGTGTGTTAAGAAAAACCGGCTGATACTTCTTGAGCATTTCCACCAGTTTGTCTGTTATGCGGTACGGAAGTACCACTGGTACCCGGCTTCCGATCCTGATTATCTCCACATGGGGAATTTCGCGGATGGTTTTTAAAAGAAGTTCCAGCTTGTCATCGTCGAGCATGAGGGGATCGCCGCCGGAAAGAAGAACGTCGCGGATTTCCTCGTGTTCGCGGATATACTGGATTGCCGGCTGGAGCTGGTCAAAACTCGGAATGGAATCGCGGTCTCCCACTTTGCGCTTGCGGGTGCAGTGCCGGCAATACATGGCACAGACATTGCTCACATGGAAAAGGACCCGATCGGGATACCGGTGGGTTAAATATGGAGCGGGAGAATCCTTGTCCTCGGAAAGCGGATCGCTCATGTCGTATCGTGCCATGATCAGTTCACTTGGGCGGGGTATTGCCTGCAGGTAAACCGGATCGTTGCGGAAATCGTCAATGTCGATAAGCGAGAGATAGTAGGGTGTTACACTCATGGGAAACTTTTCGATGGTTTCCCCGAGCTGTGAACGCTCTTCATCGGTAAAATCGAGTCCGGCAATGGATTCAAGCTGTTCGATTGTAGTTATGGAATGGCGGACCTGCCATTTCCAGTCCTGCCATTTTTCGATGTCGGCACCCTTTTCGAGTGTTTCTGCGATAGTTTTTTGTCTGTTTGTAAAAGACATAATTCCTCCGTTGAAAAAAACAAAAAGACGTGAAAAATCAATAATGGTGAGTATAAATTGACGAGCCTGATTGCTTTATTTTGTTTGTTAACCAATTATAACATATAAAATGAGAAAATTCAAGGGTTGCAGTGTTTAGCCAATGAGTGTGGTCGCCAGCGTGAAGTACACAAGGATTCCGGTTACATCAGCGATACAGGTAATGAGCGGAACGCTTGCGGTAGCCGGGTCCGCGCCGAGCTTTATGAAGAGGAAGGGCAGCGTGGTTCCGACAAGCGCGCCGATCAGAACAATCGTGACCATTGAAAGGGAAACCACAAGAATTATTTCCGGAGCGCGGATGCTTGCTACCGCGGCGACGCCGATCCCCATGGTAAGGCCGAGCAACAGGGCAACGCCGAGTTCCTTGAAAACAAGACGGAACCAGTCCTTTGTTTCAACGTCGCCGGTCGCGATCGAACGGATGATCAGCGTAGCCGATTGCGCGCCGGTGTTTCCTCCGCTCGCAATCAAAAGCGGCATAAAAAAGACGAGGGAAACCACGGCCTGTATTGTCGATTCAAACGACGCGAGAACGGCTCCCGAAAGGATGTTCATGAATACCAGGGCAAAGAGCCACAGAATGCGCTTGCGGTACAGGTAGGTTACTCCGGCATTCAGCGGGTTCATGTCGATATTCGCCATGGACGCGAGTTTATGGAAGTCCTCGGTGTTCTCTTCTTCGATAACGTCCAGAATGTCGTCGACGGTAACGATACCGAGCAGGAAACCGGTTGAATCGGTAACCGGAAGCGCAGTGTGTCCGCTGTCCTGGAATACGGCGATGGCAGTTTCCTGGTCATCGGCGGCTTTCAGGGAAGCAAAACGATTGTCCATGATGGATTCGACAGTCTGGTCGGGAGCCGCGAGCAGAAGATCCCTGATCCGGACATCGTCCACCAGTTTCCCTTTCCGGTCGGTTACGTACAATACGTTCATGACTTCCGACTTGCTGCCGTGTTCGCGAATATAGTCCAGGGTTTCCTGAATTGAAAAGTCCTGCTTGATGGCAAGGAAGTCCGGCGTCATGAGGCGTCCGATACTGTTTTCGGGGTAGGCGAGAAGCTTTATTGCGACAAGACGTTCTGCAGGAGTGAGAATTTCGAGGAGCTTTTTCGCGAAATCTCCGGGAAGTTCCTCGAAGAGTTCCGTGCGGTCGTCCGGATTCATGTCTTCGAGCAGTTTTGCGAGAAGGGCTTTGTTGTTGTTGAGCGTTTCCACCAGGTCTGTCTGGGTTTCAACATCTATATGGTGGAATACTTCGGACGCAAGATCATGGGGCAGCAGACGGAAGAGTATCGATGCGTCTTCCGATGAGAGTTCTTCTATGAGTCCTGCCAGTTCAAATGGCTCAAGAACGGAAACGGCCTGGCGGAGTTTCCGGTATTCACGTTCCTCAATCAAGGTACGCAGTGTGTCAATATCAATTTCCCTGGTCATGATTTTTTCACTGTCCGGCATACAGGAGACCTCCCTGTTCAGCATGGGAGCGGAACGCAAGGATACTATAGCAAATTTTCGGGGAAAAGGGAAACAAAAACGGCATTCATGCGCTTTTTATTCACCTCCGGGGGGTGTCTCCGTCCGGAATTCACGTGGCGATTTTCCGGTGTTTTTCTTGAAAAGAAAACTGAAATAGTGGGGATCGTTATACCCCACTTCATACGCGACTTCACTGCTCCGCAGGGAAGTTGAGGCCAGCAGTTGTTTTGCCCGGGTTATACGGGTCCAGGTGAGATATTCGATGAATGTTTCGCCGGATTCCTGGGAAAAAACCGTACTGAAATGATTCGGACTGTAGTTCACTTCGGCCGCAACCGTATTGAGTGAAATGTCCGGGTCGGCGAAATGTTCCTGGATATACCGTTTTGCACGCTGGATAACGGAATCATGTCCGGAACCTTCACGCGCGGTTCTCAATGCGACAATCCGCTCAAGAATCCTGCGCACTTCCGCGCGGAATGATTCGGGAGAGTCAGCCAGGGCTGATACGTCGCCCGGCTGCAAATCTTCCGGGAAGAGGTCCCGGTGGGAACCGCCGAATTCCAGGGCGAGTTTTCTGGCGGCCACGATGATATCGTACAGGAGATAGTACGCGATGGTTCCCTGTCGTGCGCCCGACTCATTGAGAATGCCGGAATACTGCTCAACAATGCAGTCGATGTCCTGTTTTGTCGCATGACGCAGTCGGACGGCAACCGGATCCGCACCGAAGTCGGTATGGGCAGAATCTGTTACCGGATGGATATCGTTAACACCGGCTATCATGTTTCGCCCGGTTGCGGAAAGGTATTTTAGTGCGCTCTTCGCGTTTGACCAGGATTGGGGAAGTAGCCCGATCCGGTTGACGCTTGAACCAATGCCTACGGAGATGAGACTGTTTGTGTTGCGCTCCGTTTCATACTTGATTCCCTGGGCAAGTGAATACGCTGACTCTTCCACCGTATCGCCGTCTTTTCCCTTGATGATGAAGGTGATGGTATCCACTCCGCTGGAAAAACAGAGTATGCCTTCCGATGCCGATGCAAGAGATTCTATTATGCTTTTCGCCCGTTCAAGCTCGGTCGAATTGGTTTTTTCGCAGCACAGCTCGGCGATGGCTACCGCGTATACCTGGGACACAATGTCCACATCAAATTCGCGGGCTTGTTCCATTGCCGACGAGGTGCTGGCCGCGCCCGAAACAAGGTCGCACAGCCATTTTTCTTTCATGATGTCATTGCTGGACATGACGCGCCGTTTGAGGTTTTCCGCATCATTCCGCTGCTTCTTTTCTTCATCCAGTCGACCCGCTACCTTGTGCAGGCATTCGAGCATGCTTCCCGATGACACCGGTTTCAGGAGATATTCTTCCACTCCGATGGAAATTGCTTCCTGTGCATAGGAAAATTCATCGTGGCCGGAGAGGATGATGATCTTGATCCATGGCTGTGTTTTTTTAACAATGCGCGCAAGCGCCAGACCGTCGAGAAAGGGCATGCGAATGTCCGTAATGAGGATGTCCGGTTTTATATCCTTGAGTATGGCAAGGGCCATCTCGCCGTCGGGCGCCTCTCCCACAAGGGTGTACTCCGTTTCATCCCAGGGTATGCTGTTCCGGATCCCTTCCCGGACTACCACTTCATCGTCAACAAGAAACACACTATACATCTTGGGCAACCTCCGGAACGGTAAGGGTCACGACCGTGCCCTTTTGCCATTCACTCGTAATGGCAAACGTAGCGTCTTCTCCATAATAGAGGCGGAGACGCCGGGTAACGTTAAACAAACCGTACACGTCGCCGGGTTCATGGTTTTTCGGATCCGCTTCAATCTGTTCCATTACTTCCCTGAGGCGGTCGCTCTGCATACCACAACCGTTATCCGTTATGGTGAAAACCATGGAGGATTCTTTCCGTTGTCCCACAATGGTTATCGTTCCTTTTCCCCGCTTGTTCTTGATGCCATGATAGAGCGCGTTTTCCACAAGGGGCTGGAGAAGCAGTTTCAATATTCTATTCGAGAAGAGATTGTTGTCAATCTCGATGGAATAATCAAGAATATCCCGATAGCGTATTTTCTGGATTACCAGATAGCTTTGAATGTGTTCTATTTCCTGCTCGACGGTAATCCACTCCTTGCCCCGGCTCAGTGAAACACGGAAAAAACTTGAGAACGCCCGGGTAATATCGATAACCTGCTGGCTCTTTCCGGCTTCGGCCAGCCAGATGATGGTGTCGAAGGTGTTGTAGAGAAAGTGAGGGGTTATCTGTGCCTGGAGCGCCTTCATTTCTGATTTCTGCAGGTTCTTCTGTTCCCGAATGTTCATGTCTATCAGGCTGCGGATCTGTTTTGCCATGAAGTTGAGATTCTTCGTCAGGTTGTCCAGTTCGTTCACATTCGGAATTACCGCTCTCGCGTCAAGGTCTCCCGCCGCGATACTCGATGAAAGTTTTTCCAGTTCCCGGATGGGATTGTTGATGCTCCGGGAGACCGACCGCTGGGCGTACACGGCAAAGAGGGTTACGCACAACAGTACGAGACTCTGCAGGGCGGCAAGCATCCAGACGGTCGTTTTAATCCGCTCGTTTGCCCGTGCCGACGACTCGATTTCCAGAACGATGAAGTCCTGCAGGATATCCGCGATAAGGGAGGATACGCCGCGGATTTCCTCAAGGATCTTCTCGTTTTCTGAAACACTCGCGTCAATCGCCATCTGGTCGCCAAGCTGGTCGACATATCCGGTCAGGGTTCCGAGTGCGCGGTCGGTTACTTCCAGCAGCTGCCGGTTTTCCAGTGACGAGGTAGTGTTCATCAGCGCGGCGAGTTCGTCTTTTATGGAGATTATCACGTTGTACTGGTTGCCTTCGGTAAAACTGACGTTTCCGGCAACAATCTCCCATACCGCGTTGGACACACCGTTTTTTACCACCTGATTCAGCGCGTTTGCCTTGCTGACATTGGTAATCATCCGGTCATATACCGAGGCTTGTACAATCGAGCTGATGATGGTGGTCGCCGGAAGAATGAGCATGAGCGCGATAATGATCATGTAGGAGGCCCGGAGTTTTTGTGCAATGCTTGATATTCTTGGCAGGGTCATGTCAGTATCCGCGTGGTGGAATGGAGTCGAGATCCGGATCGTCTTCCGTGAATACCTGTTCTTCCACATGAAGCAGTCGCGGAATTTCCTTGCCTTCCGCCAGCTGAATGGCGAGGTCTATTATGGCCGGTCCGAGTTTCGGATTGCACTCGATGACACAGTTCACTTCTCCGTTTCGGAGCGCATCAATGGCAGCCTGTTCCGCGTCTATGGTGACGATGACGATATCCTTTCCCGGGCGTATCCCTTTTTCCTTCATGGAATCGATTAGCCCGAGCGTCATGCTGTCGTTATGGGAATAGATAACATCTATTACCGGAAATTCGTCCAGGATACGATTTGCGATTTCATAACCCCGTGACCGGAGAAAGTCCCCGTCTTCACTGTAAATGATCTCGAAATTGTCGTGTCCTGCAAGTCCTTCACGGAAACCTTCCGCCCGTCCGAGCGCGGGTGAGGAGCCCGCGGTTCCGGCTATCTCGACTATTTTGATTGGTTCTGTCCGGTAGCGCTTGTACGGAGCGCCGCTGCTGAACTTTTTGATGATAAAGCGCGCCGCGTTCCGGCCTTCCTCAAGACTGTCCGTTCCGATAAACCCTGCATACAGGGATTCATCACTTGTTTCCAGTTTTCGGTCAACGGCCAGAACCGGGATGCCCGCTTCCTTGGCCTCGCGGAGAACATTGTCCCATCCGTCGGCAACGAGCGGCGCGAACGCGATTACGTCAACCCGGTATGCGATGAACGACCGTATCGCCTTTATCTGGTTTTCCCGCTTTTGTTCCGCGTTTTCATACAACAGCCGGATTCCCTTCTCCCGGGCCGCTTCATGGACTGACAGTGTATTATGCTTGCGCCAGGCACTCTCCGCGCCGATCTGGGAGAACCCGACGATTATTCCTGTTGATCCGGTTGTCTTGCCCGGTCCGGTATCCTGGGCACCGACGGTGACCAGAGAAAGGAGCACAAACAGACAGCCGAGCATGGCCGCAATTACTGCGATAAATGCGAACACAATTCCCTTTCTGAAACCCATACCGCCCTTTGCCATACACCGCTCCCGTTTGTTTCTTCGGTACATAATTATACCCGGTATTACCATGAACACAAGAACCATAATTGTCCGATTCCGGTTATTCCCCGTACGGAGGAGACATTTACGGCGCAAAAGGGATAATTCGTGTTGACGGCAGTACAATCCTCTGGTAATCTGTGTGTAGGTACACGCAATGACAGTGTTTGAAATAGCGGAAAAGGCTGGCGTCTCGATCGGTACGGTGGACCGGGTCCTCCACAACAGGGGACGGGTCTCGGCAAAGACGAAAGAGAAGATTCAGCGGATTATCGATGAGGAAGGCTATCAGCCCAATCCTTTGGCGCGTCATTTGCGCAGAAAGGATCACATCAGGATTGGCGTTCTCATTCCCCGGCACGACTCCGAATCGGGATACTGGCGGCTCGTCTGGAACGGCTTGAAAAAGGCGGTCGCGGAGTTTTCCGCTTTCTCGTTTACCCTCCAGGCGTTTGAGTTTACCCGTCCGAATGAGCGTTCCTTGAAAACGGCTTTTCGTAAAATGGAGGAGGCGGACTGTACTGCGTGGATTATCGCGCCGATCATGCAGGAATCCTGCATGGCGCTTATTACCGCGTCGGAAGTACCGCGGCCGTTTATCTGCATCGACTCTCCGCTTCCCGGTTCTTCCGCGCGATCTACCATAGCGCAGGATCCGTTTCGCGGCGGGTTTCTTGCGGGAAGGATCATGGACATTTTTGTTCCCGCGGGAACGTGTTTCGGAGTTGTCCGGCCGTATACCGGAGCGTACAACCTGAACGAACGTAGTCGCGGTTTCAATGAATGGTTTGCCGCGAAGGAAACGGTAACAGTACTCGACTGTATTTGTTCGGAAGATAATCAGAAAGAAACCTATGAAATGCTCGATTCCGTATTTGACGGGAATCCCGATCTGTCCGGTCTGTTCACGGTGTCATCGATTGCGCACAAGGTTGCGGATTATCTTGATCAGCGAAAAAGCAAGAAACGGATCACACTCATCGGGTACGATCTGGTGCCGTACAATGAACGGTATCTGAAAACGGGAAAAATAGACTGTCTGATATCGCAGCGGCCGGAGGAACAGGGCCGGCTCGCGATACAGGAAATATACAAAGCATTCGTCCTGCAGGAAAAAAAGGGAACGTCTGTTTCCGTTCCGCTGGATATCTTTTTCAAGGAGAATCTCATATGACCGGAAAAAATGAATACTATGTTGCCGGAGCGGACTTCGGCTCGGACTCGGTCCGCGTTGTCATTCTGGATGCGGCGGACGGCACCGTGATGGGGCAATCTGTTTCGTATTATCCCCGCTGGAAAAAAGGACTTTATTGTGATCCCCGGGAAAACCGGTTCCGGCAGCATCCGAAGGACTATCTGGAGAGCCTCACCGAAGCGATTCAGGGTGCGGTTACCGAGGCAAAACAGAAGATGCCGCAGCCGGACACCCTGAGTAATCGCCTTCGCGCGTTCTGTATCGACACGACGGGTTCAACCCCGGTTCTCGCGGACGCGACCGGAACACCGCTCGCGCTTCTTCCCGAATTCGCGGAAGACCCTGACGCCATGTTCATCCTCTGGAAAGATCACACATCCGTCCGCGAAGCCGATGAAATCAACGCTCTCGCGCGGAGCTGGGGCGGCACCGACTTTACGCAATACTCAGGCGGAGTGTACTCCTCGGAATGGTTCTGGGCGAAAATCCTTCACACCATACGGAAAAATGATGCGGTAAAGAAAGCCGCGTTTACGGCGATGGAACACTGCGACTGGATAACCGCCGAATTGACCGGCACGGTCCATCCGGAAAAAATAAAGCGGAGCCGCTGTGCAGCCGGCCACAAGATGATGTGGCACGAGCAATGGGGCGGCTACCCGCCCGGGGAATTCCTGGAAAAACTTGATCCCGCGCTCGTTGCACTCCGCGATTCTCTGGGAACGGAAACCTGGACGACTGACACGGTCGCCGGGAAACTGACCGCCGCCTGGGCCGAGAAACTTTCGCTGAGTCCGGAAACGATTGTCTGCGTGGGTGCGTACGATGCGCATATCGGCGCGGTCGGCGGCGACGCGGCTCCCGGCGTTCTCGTAAAGAGCATCGGGACGTCCACCTGCGATGTCATTATCGGGCCGCGCGCTCCTGCCGGAAAGACCGAAGCGCTCATCGGCGGCATTTGCGGACAGGTTGACGGTTCGGTAGTGCCCGGCTGGATAGGCTATGAAGCGGGACAGTCGGCATACGGCGACTACTACGCATGGTTCCGGAAACTCCTCATGTGGCCGCTCCGGAATTTCGCCGGGATGGATCCCGCCTTTGTGGAAGAGGTGGAGAAGAAACTCTTGCGCGAACTGGAAAAAGAGGCGGAGAACTATGACCCGGCGGAAACCTCTCCGGTGGCGCTCGACTGGATAAACGGCCGCCGCACCCCCTGGGCAAACCAGAAACTCTGCGCGGCCATTCAGGGATTGAATCTCGGCACCGACGCGCCTGCCATCATGCGCGCCCTTCTGGAATCCACCGCGTATGGTGCCCGTGCCATCATCGAGACTTTTGAAGAAGGCGGCATCCACATTGAAAAGATCATGGCCATTGGCGGCGTTGCCCGCAAGAGCATCCTCGGCATGCAGATCCTGGCGGATGTGACCAACCGCGATATCCATGTAACGGCAGGAGACCAGTCGCCGGCTATCGCGACAGCCGCCGGTCTCTATCCCGACATCTTTACCGCGCAAAAAGCCCTGTCCGCCGGAACCGAACGGATACACAAACCCGACCCCGCCCGGGCCGCGGTATATGACACGCTGTATGAACAGTACAGAAAACTCGGAAGCTTTATTGAAGGAGAAACGAAATGATAGACCTCACAAAATTTGAATTCTGGTTTGTAACGGGCAGTCAGTCCCTCTATGGTGATGAAACGCTGCGGCAGGTCGCCGAAGATTCAAAAAAGATGGTTGCCGGTCTCAACAGCGACACGGTTTTTCCCTGCTCGTTTGTATGGAAGGAAACCGTGCTTACGCCGGAAGGAATCTGCAAGACGCTTCAGGATGCGAACGCCGATGAGAAATGCGCCGGCGTAATCGCCTGGATGCATACGTTCAGCCCGGCCAAGATGTGGATACCCGGACTGAAGGCGTACACAAAGCCGCTTCTCCAGTTCAATACCCAGTTTAACGCGGCCATTCCCTACGACGCCATCGACATGGACTTCATGAATCTGAATCAGTCCGCGCACGGCGACCGCGAGTTCGGGCACATTACCGCGCGTATGGATATTCCCCGCAAGGTGGTTGCCGGTCACTGGGAAGACAAAACAACCCGCACGCGGATCGCGCAGTGGATGCGCGCCGCCTGTGCCGCCGCGGACGCCAAACAGCTCCGCATCGGCCGCTTCGGCGACAATATGCGCGATGTCGCGGTTACCGACGGCGACAAGGTTGAAGCCATGATTCAGATCGGCTGGTCGGTTCCCTATTACGGAATCGGCGATCTGGTTGAGTATATGGGCAAGGTTACGGAAAAAGAAATCGATACCCTTTTTGACGAATACAATTCGCTGTACACCATACAGTGGGGGACGGACAAGGAGTTTGCGCGGGAATCGATCCGTGAACAGGCAAAGATAGAGCTTGCCATGCGCGCCTTCTTCCGTGACGAGAGCATCAACGCATTCACCACCAACTTCCAGGACCTGCACGGCATGAAGCAGCTTCCCGGTCTTGCCTGTCAGCGGCTCATGGCCGACGGCTTCGGGTTCGCCGGAGAAGGCGACTGGAAAACTGCGGGAATGGTCCGTGCCCTCAAGGTCATGTCCGCCGGGCTTGATTCTGCCGCCGGCGACGGTACGTCATTTATGGAAGACTATACGTATCATTTTGAAAGCGGAAACGACCTTATTCTCGGCGCGCACATGCTCGAGATTTGCCCATCAATCGCCACGGGCAAGCCGTCTCTTGAAGTGCACCAGCTCGGTATCGGCGGAAAAAATGATCCCGCACGGCTTGTCTTCGACGGCAAGAAAGGTCCCGCGCTCTGTGCCGCCGTGGTGGATATGGGTTCCCGGTTTCGCTGTGTGGTCTCCGAGGTGCAGGTAGTCCCGCCGAAAAAGGCCTTCCCGAAACTCCCGGTTGCCCGCGTTCTGTGGAAACCGGAACCGGATTTGACCACGGCGGCCGAAGCATGGATTCTCGCCGGCGGCGGACACCATACCGCGTTCTCGAATGTTGTGTCCCCGGACATGCTCGAAGACTGGGCGGAAATAACCGGTATCGAACTCGTTTCGATTAACGCCGGTACCACGGTACGCGATTTCCGGAACATGCTCCGCTGGAACGCTGCGGCCTGGAGGAACTGATGTCCCGGTTCAAAGCACTCAAGGAAGAAGCCTGGGAGGCAAACCGGGAAATACCCCGGCAAGGGTTGGCGCTCTATACCTGGGGAAATGTGTCTGCCTTTGATGCGTCTCTCGGCGTGTTCGCGATCAAGCCGTCCGGTGTTCCCTACGATGAGCTTCAATGGAAACAGATGGTGGTTCTGGATCTGGAGGGTACGGTGATTGAAGGGGACCTGAACCCATCGTCAGACACACCGACCCACCGCATCCTCTACCGCTATTTTAATGAGCGGTCCCCCGGTGCGGTTACCGGAATCATCCATACTCACTCAACCCACGCGGTTGCCTGGGCGCAGGCCGCGAAAGACATTCCTCTCTACGGCACTACCCACGCGGACCATCTTCAGCTTCCCGTTCCCTGTACGGCCTTTCTCGGAGTCGACGCGGTTGAACGGAACTACGAAGAGGAAACCGGCAACCTGATCGTTGAAACTTTCAGGGAGCGAAACCTTGATCCGGCGCAGGTGCCCATGGTACTCGTAGCCGGGCATGGTCCCTTTGCCTGGGGTGCGTCCCCGCTCAAGGCCGTCTACAACGGAGCTGTTCTGGAAGAAGTGGCGGCCATGGCCCTCTTGACCCAACAGGTCAACCCCGCGGCGGTACCGCTCCCGGAGCACATTGTCCGCAAGCACTACCTCCGCAAGCACGGCCCGAACGCGTACTACGGACAGAAATGAAAGAAGCCGGTCCTTAAAGGACCGGTTTTTTTGTGGCCAATCATTTTTTTCTAAAATATCCTTGACAACATAATACTATACGACGTATAGTAACATTGTGAGTATGATATTATACGAGTATCAAGGAACGTCGGTGATGTTCCGGAGGAGGTACTACTCATTATGTTGTTTTCAATCAACTCGGGTTTGCTCGATGCCTGTGTTCTTGCCATTCTGTCGCGGGGTGATGAATACGGGTACCGACTGACCCAGGAAGTGAAACAGGTTATGGACATCTCGGAGTCAACCCTGTATCCGGTACTCAGGCGGCTTTTGAAGAACGGGTGGCTCAGCACCTATGATGAAGCCTGGCAGGGCCGGAACCGGCGGTATTACCGGATTACCAGTGAAGGGCTGACCCAACACAAACTCTATGTACAGGAATGGAAAGAGTACCGGGCCAGAATTGACGGAATATTTGGAGGAGATATACAAACATGACACGTGCGCAATTCATGAATGAATTGAGGGAACGGCTGGACCGTCTTCCTTCGGACGAACGCGAGGAAGCTCTCGCGTATTATGAAGAGTATTTTGACGAGGCCGGGGTTGATCACGAACAGGATGTTATTCGTGAGCTGGGGAGTCCCGCGAGCGTTGCTTCACGCATTTACGCTGACCGTGCGGTCAAGGCCGCCCGGGCGTCTCCCCATAATCCGGGGAAAGGACTGTCTGCGATCTGGTTCATCCTGCTGGCGATTTTCGCGGCCCCCCTGGCACTGCCCGCGATTGCCGGGCTTATCGGAGTGTTTATCGCCATACTTGCTACAATATTCGGAATCGGCATCGCGGCGATTGCGCTTCTCGTCGGAGGCATCGTCACCTTTATCAGCGGTTTCGTCGGGCTTTTCTCCATGCCCGCGACGGCACTGGTCATGTTCGGCGCGGCATTCATTTTGTGGGGGATCGGGAAAATCATATTTGCGATCATGGGCGCGGTGCTTTCTCTCATGAGTCAGTTTATCTCCTGGCTCTTTGATCGTTCCGCGGGAGGATATCATGGATAATAAAAACTCGGGCCGGGGATTGATGAAAGGGTTCTTTCTTCTGTGCATCGGCGGTATTTTGATCGCGGTAGGACTGAGCTTTGGCGGACAATCAGTACGGGAATTTGAATTCTGGCCCTGGAACAATGAGCACTTCAATTTTGGCCGGGATTGTTGGGATGATGACGATGCGATAATCCGGCCAGTGGAAATTCTTGAAGATACGATTCCTGCGAGTGTCCGGAACCTTGTTGTTGATTTGAAAGCATCCTCGCTGGATATCCGCGATGGAGATGTTCCGGGCTATCGGGCGACGGATTTCAGGGAGGGTACCATCAGCATACGGATTGACGGAGACACTCTCACGGTTGAGGAAACCGATTGGCGGCACCGGATTCAGTTCGGGAAACATCACTTGAAAAGCCATCTTGAAATTGTTCTTCCCGAAGGGGTCACGCTGGAGACAAGCACCATTTCTGTCGGAGCGGGTTCAATGACCATGACGGACATTGACGCAGATACCTTCAATATTGAAAGCGGCGCGGGTTCCATCAAGGGTGACGGTATACGGGCGAAACGGGCGTCGCTCAAGACCGGCGCCGGTTCCCTGGAATTTACCGATTCTTCGTTCGGAGAAACCCTTATTCAAACCGGTGCTGGCAGGGTTCGGTTTGACGGGGAACTTGATTCGCGTTCCGTGATATCTACCGGCGCGGGTTCCGTCGAGCTTGACCTCGCCGGTTCCGAAGATGATTATCGGGTTGATTTTACCCGCGGGATCGGTTCGGTCAGAGTAGGGCGCTCATCGTATAACGGAATCGGGAGCGGTACTGCCGGCAACCAGGATGCTGAACGGCACCTTGAAATTACCACCGGAGTCGGTTCGGTTTGCATCCGATTCAAGGAGTAAGGCTCATGGTTGGAAGCTCCCGGGGAAAGGGCGGCCCCTGCGGCAACACCCTTTCCCCTGAAAATCATACCGGATTCCTAGTGTCTAATGCGAGAACGGCTCCCAGAGTCTTTCAGTGAGTCGTGCCGTTTCTTCCTGCGGAGACATCCGCTCATGCGGGCAGTACCGGCAGACATTCAGGATGTCCCGCTCAAGCATTTCCCTTCCGCGGATGTTGTACCGCGCGTCAACCGCCTGCGGGAAATCGATGATGACCGGTTTTCCGTTCCGCACGAGGATGTTGTACGGCGACAGATCTCCGTGGATGATGTTGAGTTCCAGCATCCGCTCAATCGCGTTGAGCAACATGCGCTTGTTGTTTTGGGCTTCCCCGGGACCGCATTGATATTCATGCAGCCGCAGCGCCGGTTCATCCTGTTTGTCATCCTCGTAGATGAATTCCATCGCGAACGCGGTCGCGCATTTTGCGTAGGGTACCGGAACGGGAAGCCCCGCGTCGTGGAGGCGCTGCATGACTGAAAACTCCGAGTACACCCAGAAGGCCTGAAGCTCGCTCGGTGTCGAGAGAATGTGCATGGAGTCCCGGCGGTTGATACCCGCTTCGGCAAGCCGGCCCTGAAGGTAGGCGGAAAGCGCCTGAAAGCTCCGGTGTTCAATGTTCTTGTACACCTTGACCGCTACCTCCCGTGATCGTTCGGTTCCTTCCGCCGGACAGCGGTACACGCAGGCTTCCTTCCCCTGCTTGAGAACCGGGCCTCCCGAGGCAATGATTCCCTCTCCGATGAAATACTCGAACGCGGAATATTCTTCCGCGGTGTCAAAATCTATCTGACTGAAATAGTCAACATGCTGTTCAGCCCCGGTTTGTTTTTTCCGGTTACGCGTCCTTGCTTTTCTGTTCGGTTTCGCGTAATACGGAGATAAGTCGATATCGTCATAGTCATCAAATTCTGAAAGTTGCATGGTAATCCTTACGGCGCACGTATAGCATACGCCTTGTAGTGGTGCTGATTTTTGGTGGATTACAGTGCTGCCGTCAGGATTGTTTCGTGATTAGCGCGAAAGACCGGAGGACGGCAGTACCGTCAACACTATGACCGTGTAATTTTGCATGTACTGCCTCCTGGGTAAAGATATGATAATGGAATGATAGCATCAGATGAGGATTTATGGCAAGAGGATCTTCATACTTCCGAAACCGCTTCGGAAAGAACGATGCGGGAAGGACTGTTTTCTCCGGCGCCAATCCATGATCCGTCAAGCAAGAGTCTTCCCGAAGGCTCACGATTCATGGCAACGTTGAAGGTTCCCGTGTCGGGCTCTCCGTCCGTTGTGCGGTGCTGCCAGGTGCCCTGGAGTGAAGCTCCGGTGAGACTTCCAAGCAGCATGCCCTTTTGAATACCGCCGCCCTGATACTCTGCCCACACCGTCTTATCCTTTTGCCGGAACGAAAAGACGGTGAGCTCCGAGATCGGGAAGCCGGCCGGGGCGGTGCGTCCGGTGCAATAGATACCGTCCAGGGACATGGCGGCCGGGGCGTCAGCGTGCTGTACCGCCGAAAACAGCTTGCTTCCCCGCGAATATGCGTCTTCCACATACTGAGCCCGCTTTTCCGCGGTAATCTTTTCGTGGCTCGTTTCGTCGTAGACGACAAACTCGCGCCGTTGTGCCCGGTCGTTCAGGCGGTCGTTGAGCATGACTTTTTTCATGCTCTCGAGGTAGCCGAACTGTTCCAGCGTTTCGATGCTGTGACCGGCACAGCAAAGGATGAGCCCGGTTTCGAACGTTTTCATGCGGCGGTTCGCGCCGTAGGCGAAGCCAAAGGACCAGACCCGGTCAAACCAGCCTTTGAGTTTTGCCGGAGCCTCGGTCCAGAATACCGGGTACACAAAGACGAGCGCATCGGAATTGTTGATTCTATCCTGCTCGGCCCGGATTTCCGGCGGACATTCGCCGGTGTCGCGGTAATTGGCATCGCGGAGGTATTCCGCTTCGGTAATGTCTCCGTCAAAGTCCAGCGCATAGAGGTCGGACACCGTACAGGTGTTGCCCGAATCGAGTACTCCGCGGATAAACGATTCGCATACCGCGTGGGTGCAGGAGGTCTTTGACGGATGACAATACACAATGTGCGCGTTCAACCGGCGGTCCTTACAGCTCCAGCGACTTCGAGTCGATGATGCCGCGTATTCGCGAGATAAACTCGTCCACGGAGAGGGCGGGCATCTGCTCGTTGTTCCGGGTGCGGGGCGCTACCTGGCCGGCGTCGGCTTCTTTTTGGCCCACCACGAGCATGTACGGAATCTTCTGTGTCTGGCCGTCGCGGATCTTGGCGTTCATGCGGTCGTCGCGGAGATCGGCGGTGGCGCGGATTCCGGCGGCGCGCAGGCGTGCCACCACATCCTTTGCGTAGTCGTCGAAGGTATGGGCAACCGGGATAACCACCGCCTGTTCCGGTGAAAGCCAGACGGGGAATGCGCCGGCGGTGTGCTCAAGGTAGACGCCGAAGAACCGTTCAATTGAACCGAGGAGGGCGCGATGCACCATGTACGGCCGTTTCTTGATACCGTCCGAATCGACGTAGGTCATGTCAAAGCGCTCCGGCAGGTTAAAGTCGAACTGGATGGTGGAAAGCTGCCATTCGCGGCCGAGTGCGTCCTTGACCTTGATGTCTATCTTGGGACCGTAGAAAGCGCCGCCCCCTTCGTCAATCTCGTAGGTGAGTCCCTGCTTTTCCACCGCACTCTTGAGCGAGGTGAGGGCGGTATCCCATTTTTCCGGTTCGCCCACCGCGCCGTCTCCGGCGGGTCGGGTCGCGAGGTATACACTGATATCCTGGAAACCGAGCGTCTTGTGCATGGACAGGGAGAAGCGGAGGACTTCGGAAATTTCGTCCTCAATCTGCTCGGGAGTACAGATGATGTGTGCGTCGTCCTGGGTAAAACCGCGTACGCGCATAAGACCGTGCAGGGTACCGGAGCGTTCGTAGCGGTACACGGTGCCGAGTTCCGCCCAGCGGAGGGGAAGGTCGCGGTAGGAGTGCGAGCTGTTGTTGTAAATCATGATATGGAAGGGACAGTTCATCGGTTTGATGTAGTAGTCGTCCTCGTCAATTTCCATGGACGAATACATGCCTTCCTTGTAGAAGCTCAGGTGGCCGCTTGTTTCCCATAGCCAGGATTTTCCGATATGCGGGGTAAAGAGAATTTCGTAGCCGTTTTTGTAGTGTTCGTCGCGCCACCAGTTTTCGAGCGCCACGCGAAAGCGGCCTCCCTTGGGGTGCCAGTAAATGAGGCCGGGACCCGCGTCCTCCTGGGTGGAGAAGAGATCGAGTTCCTTGCCGAGCTTCCGGTTGTCGCGTTTTTCCGCTTCCGCGAGGAGGTTCAGGTAGTCCTTAAGTTCGTTCGGTTTCTGGAATCCGTAGCCGTAGACCCGGGTCAGCATGGGGCGTTTTTCATCGCCGCGCCAATAGGCCCCGGCGATCTTCACGAGCTTGAAAGCCTGCGCGTTGAGTTCCTTGGTGGTGGCGACATGGGGGCCGCGGCAGAGGTCGCGGAAGGAGCCCTGTTCGTATACCGAAATGATCTCGCCTTCGGGGAGCTCGTCTATGAGTTCGAGCTTCATCGGCTGATCGGCGAACAGTTTTTTCGCTTCTTCCCGGCTTACTTCCCGTCGGGTGAACTCGCGGCCTTCGTTGATGATTTTGCGCATGGAATTTTCGATCGCCGGGAGATCCTCGTCGGTAATGGGACGGGGGAGTTCCATGTCGTAATAGAATCCGTTATCGATCGCGGGACCGATTCCGAACTTGGTGCCGGGGAAAAGAATGGTGACTGCTTCGGCCATGACGTGCGACAGGGAGTGCCGTACGGTCTCCAGTGCCTTGTTTGCTTCGTTACTCATAAAAACCTCCAGTGCTTCCGGCATGAGCGTTTCCGGAAACAAAAAAACCTTCGGATCCTGCGTCACAGCCGAATCCGGGATCATTTGATCCTCGAGAATCTTTCGATTCTCTCAAAATCGGCAAGGACGAAAGATCCGAAGGTTCGGTATGCTTCCGCGGTTCCACCCTGCTTCGGCCTGCCATGACAGCGGCCGCGCTCATCGTCCGTAACGGGGACATCCGGCCCGGAATACTATGCGTGCAGCACGATTTCATCCGGGCGGCTCGGGAGTGGTTTTCGACCGGTCCGTTTCGTCCGCGCGCTCTCAGTCGCGTCGCGCGGTCCCTCATACGCCGGTATCCGTCTACTCGTCTCCGTCAAAGCCTGTGAAAGTAAGGATAAGAAAGTCGGGGTTTGATGTCAAGTGGCGCCCGGGTGGTCAGACCTCATACAAGGTGATTCCGTGGATTTTGCTCATCAGGGCGAAATGACGATCGAGGGTAAAAAGGGGAACGCTATGCTCCTGCGCGTTTTGCATGATTATAAGATCCGGGATTCCCACTTTGTTTATACCGTTTTTCAGGTTGGCAGTTTGCATGGAAATGATGTGATCCCAGCGGATTACAAGCGGGATTCTCTGTACGACAAGGAGAAGTTCCCGGAGATCCGGTTCATTCTTGTGCGCGATTGACGGGAGAAGCTCCGCAAGAATCAGGTCATTTACGCAGGCTGTATTCGTTTCTATAAGATGATCAAGATGCTTCGCTTTCTTCTCTCCCCGGAAATAGCCGATCCATACTGACGAATCTACAAGAACCATTATCGTCTCTTCCGGATCGTATCAAGATCGATCTCAAGATTGACCTTGCCGAAATAGTTCTTGAGATCCTTTATCCGTTCCTTTTGAATGAGATTCTGCAGGGCTGTTTTTATGAGATCTGTTTTTGTTTGTATCCGGGTAAGCTCCATGGCTTCCGAAATGAGCTCTTCCGGGATGTCAAGCGTTGTTCTCATTGCGTCCTCCATGCATAAGTATACTGCAAGAGATATGCATGGTAAAGTAAAAAGATATGCACCACTTGTTTTTGATTATTGTATGATTTAGAGGGCTAAAATGGTACGTCTCATGCTATACTCTCTCCGTACTGCGTTTCAGGAGGTTGTCATGATGCATCGCTTTTCGGGATTGTCCCGGCTGTTTTTCTTTTTTTGCGCGTTTTCCGGTCTGTTTTTCTCACATGAACCGGTAGCGGCGGAAGACGGGATTCCGCAGATGCCTTTTACCAAAGGGGTGAATCTTTCCTCCTGGTTCGAGGTTTCCTCCGCCGGGCAGATTCTGGTGAACCGCCATGGTCCGGAAGACTTCGCTGCACTCAAGGCGCTCGGTATTGAAGTAGTCCGCCTTCCCATCAATCTGCACCCCATGACATCAGGTGCTCCCGACTTTACCATTGACCCGCTGCTCTTCGAGTTTCTCGATAGTGCCATCGACCGCGCCGAAGCGGCCGGTCTGTATATAATTATTGACAATCACACGTTCAACCCGTCCATCCCGACGGAACCGGCGGTGGAAGAAACCCTGCACAAGGTATGGACCCAGATTGCCTTGCGGTACCGCGACCGCTCGGACCGGGTACTCTACGAGATACTCAACGAGCCGCACGGAATCAGCCCGAAAAAATGGGCGGCCATACAGGGCAGGGTTATCGAAACCATCCGCGCGGTTGATGAGCGCCACTGGATCGTTGTGGGCGGCGCAAATTTCAACAGCTATCATGAACTTGACCGGCTCCCAAAATATGCTGACGACAAACTCCTGTACACCTTTCACTTTTATGACCCGTTCATCTTTACCCATCAGGGGGCGTCCTGGACCGACCCGCCGCTTACCCCGCTTGCCGCCGTTCCCTTCCCTCCAGGGGTATCGCCCATGCCGAAGGTTCCGCAGGAACTCCGGAGTACCTGGGTCGCGGGAAGTCTCAAAAACTACTCACGAGACGGGAGTCCCGAACAGGTTACCAAAGCCATTGATATCGCCTGGAAGTTTGCGAAGAAGCGCAAGGTTCCTGTTTTTTGCGGCGAGTTCGGGGTATATGTTCCGAACAGTTTGCAGGGCGACCGCGCACGGTGGTACGCCCTTGTTGGGGAACACCTTGAAAAACGCGGGTTTTCCTGGGCGCTATGGGACAGCTTCGGTTCCTTCGGCATGTTTACGCCGGGAGCCGGGACGCGGTTTGAATCCGACCTCGATACCGATGTAACCGACGCGCTCGGTTTGAATACACCCGTTCAGGTGTCCCGAACATCCAAACCGCTCTCCGGTCCGGTTGTTCTCTTTGACGACTATCCTGCTGATCGCATACGCTATTCCGGATATGTATCTACGGACGGTATCATCAGTCTCTATGAACGGGATCGTGCACGGGGCACATACGCAATCCGCATGGCGAATCTCGACCGGTACAACCACCTGGGACTCATTTTTCCGGCGCCGCAGGATATGACCGCTCTTGTCCGCGACGGGTATGCGGTAACCCTCTATGCCCGTACCACCGCGAAGGATGTCCGGTTCGATATCCGCTTTGTGAATCCGGACGCCGGTCCCGACGATATGCCCTGGAGAATATCCGCCACTATTGATTCCACCATGCTTCCGCCGGACGGTGAGTGGCACCGAATCCGCATTCCGCTCTCCGCAATGTATACGACCGGAGCCTGGAAGGATGCGTGGTTCCCGGATGCGGGAAATTCATTCGACTGGTCCCGTGTCGCCCGGTTCGAAATAGTTCCCGAGCATCACGATTTTCACGGCATGGAATTTCTGTTTGACGATATTGTGATTGGGAAATAAGCTCCTGTGAGGACATCTTTGTTTCGGACCTGTTTTAGAGCCGTCACTTCCCGTGATGGAAGAAAATCCGTCCATCGATATGTTCCTTGCTGCAGAATGCAGCAATCTCTTCCTCGACAAGGTCCCAGTAGTCATTCCGTTTTCCATATATGCGTTCGTATTCGGGAACAAGGGAAGGATGCTTCGCCGAGAGCCAACCCATGACCGAATCCCGGATGCTCCCGCTCATGTTGAGATTTTCGAACATGTAGAAGCTGGTAAAAGTACGGGTTTCTTCAATGATGTGTTTCCAGTCCGTCAGACCCGGTAAAATGGGGCCGAAAAACACGTAGGTGGTGAGGCCGGCCTCATGCATCGCTTTGAGTGCGGTGATTCGGTTTGAAATCGGAGCTGTTCCGGGTTCAATTTCCTTGCGCACCGTGTCATCGAGTGTGGTTATGGTGAGTCCAGCTTCACAGACCTCGAATTGTTTCAGGATGTCGATGTCGCGGACAATGAGATCGCTTTTGGTCTGGATGCCGAGACGCGGCTCGAGGGGAATGAGTCTTTCGAGTATCTGCCGGGTAAGGCCATAGTTCTTCTCCAGGGGAAGGTAGGGATCGGTAACCGACGATAAAAAGACTGATTTTCCCCGATACTTGCTGCTTTTCTCCGGAATCAGATCAGGCGCGTTCAGTTTCACATCGACAAAGCTTCCCCAGGGTTCGCTGTGTCCGGTAAAGCGTTTCATGAACCGGGCGTAACAGTACCGGCACGCATGGGAACAGCCGGTATACGGATTTATCACATAGTCCGCTTCGGGAAGATTCGATTTGGTAATGATGCTTCGGGTGGTTATTTCCGCAGTGGTCATGCGACTGTTACTCTACATATGCGTGGCAGGCGATGCGGAATTCCTCCTGCGAGGGTTTAAAACCCTTTTCCTTTTTAGGGAAGGTCTTGTCGAATTTTTCGGACTCCGCAGCGTCAAGTTCATACACCCGGCTTGGAATGAACTTCCACTTATGATCATTCAAGAAGCCTTTTTGAATTTCGATGGCGAGCATGCTGTAGGGGAAGCGCCCGTTTTCGTCGCTTATATTGAGACTCTTGGCACCGACAAATCCGTATTTGCAATAATTATAGGGGTGTCCGTAAATCACGACAACCTTGTGTCCCATATTCATTGCCTGCCGAAGAGAATGCTGGATGAGTGAGGTTCCCACGCCTTTATGTTGATATGAAGGAAGCACGCTGACCGGACCAAAACTGATAACTTCCAGCCGTTCCCCGTTTTCGTTTTCTACGAAGGCTTTCGCATACATGATGTTTCCCACGATCTTGCCGTCTACCAGTGCAACATAATCCAGTTCGGGAATAAAATCCGGATGGGAACGCAAGACGTGAACCAGGTAATGTTCGTCGCATCCGGGAAAGTGAATATCCCAGAATGCCTCACGGGTGAGCTCCTCAACCTTGCGGTAATCATCCTCGCGTTCACGGCGTATTTCAATATCCATAGCGTTCCTCCGGATACTATTCGTGGTATACTTATGCTAGTAGTTTACATCATAAGAGGCAGAATTGTGAACAAGAAAAATGTGTGGATTGCGGTCATTATGGGTGCCGCGCTTTTGGGTCTTTTCACCGCGTGTGGTGAAAAGATTGCTCCGGTTGATACCTCCGGCTTGCCCCCGGCACTAACAACGGCGGGAACAGGGGCAAACCCGGATCTGGCTGGATTGTGGTGAACAGGACGGGCTTCTGTCCGGCGTTGAAGAAATGAAAAAAGCTCTTGAGGGTAACGGTTGGAAGATAGAATACTCCACACGACCCGGGAATCATAATCAGGGGTACTGGTTGTCCCGGCTTCCGGAGTATCTCGCATTTTACGGAGACGCTACCCGCTAATTTTTCTAAAACAAGAAAGAATCCCGTTCATGAAACCGGCAACATACGTACTGTGTTGCCGGTTTTTTTTTGCGTAAGTGAAGGTGATGCTAGACATCTTGTGTTTCATCGGTAATAGTATATCAATAAGTAATAAAATGACCGGCGGTCAGTAAAAGCATACTGGGTACATAGTTCGAATGGTCCAGAATGTATTTTGATGATTACGGTTTGTTGCAGGGAGTAGTACTGAATGGGAATCGCAGAACGGAAGAAGCGTGAACGTAAAAATCGTCGTCAGGTGATACTGGATTCAGCCCGGGACATTATTCTCGAGCGGGGTGTTGAAGCCGTCAGTATGTCGGATATCGCACGGGAATGTGAACTCAGCAAGGCAACGTTGTATCTTTATTACTCCAACAAGGAGAGCCTTCTTGAGGCGCTTTTTACTGAAGCGGTTACTTCCTTTGTTGAGTATGCCGAATCACGTATTTCGGATAGTGATTCGGGAATAGAAGCCATTTCGACTCTTTGGAGATGTTATCTTGACCGCTTCCGGAATTCGAACGACATCTTTGTTCTTGTTGGCGTTAAAAACTTCATTGCCCCGAGTTTTCCGCTACTGTACGAGCCGGCTGACAAAACATCCCGCAGGGCTGGAAGCAGGATGCTTTCTCTCGTCCAGGAGGTTATTGAGCGCGGATTACATGATGGAACACTGGAAACCAGTCTTGACGCGAAAACGCTTTCACGGACTGTGTTTATCATTGCCTCCGGGATTGTGGACAGTGTAGCCCGCCTTCCCCGCGATTTGCGTGATATGTCGATCGTTCTTGCCGAGATGCAACGGGTTTTTGAATTGCTTCTGCGTGGCATGGCGGCTCCCGGTGTTGACCGCTCGCAACTGAGTCTTTCTGAAAATTGATAGAGGAGAAAGTCATTATGGAACGATTGTATCGTCATCCCCGTATCATCATTGCGGTCATTCTGCTGATAACGGCGGCATTCGCTTCACAGTTTCCGCGCATGGAGCTCGACAACAACAACTTCCGGTTTGTTCCAGAGAATGATCCGTCGCGAATCGAGACCGAGGCGATTGATGAAGATTTTGGCAGTCAGGTCATTATCCTGATTGGTCTTGAACGTCCGTTCGATTCCATATTTGATTCAGATTTTCTTGGTCGGGTTCATGAGTTCGACGAACGGCTTCACGGCATGGATAATATCGATACGGTGAGCTCGATTGTTTCGACCGACTATATCACGTCCCGTGGAGACTCGATAGTTGTCGAGCAATTGGTTCCCGGCGACTTTGCGGGAAGCGATGAGGAAATTGAAGCGATCAAGCAACGTGTCCGATCCTGGGATCTCTATGACCGGACGCTCATATCGGATGATGAAAAATCGACGCAGGTGCTTGTCTCGCTTGACCTGAAGACAGAGGAGGCGGGAAGTACGGAAAGTCTTGCGGTCCTCGATGATATTCGGGTCATTTCCGGAGAGATTTTCACGGACGGGACGAAGGTCTATCTCGCAGGGCTTCCTGTGTTCAGTTCCGATATCAACTCGGCGATGAAAAAGGATCTGCGTACACTCATACCCCCTTGTCGTGATTACGGTTTTAGCTATCCTGTTCTTCTCGTTCCGCAAATCCATCGCCATCGTTCTTCCGCTTTCCACGGTAGTTATTGCAACGATCTGGTCGGTAGGTGCCATGCCCCTGTTCGGCGTCCGCCTCTCGGTTCTTTCAACCGTTTTACCGGTTATTCTGGTCGCCGTGGGAAGTGCATACGGAATACATGTTGTTACCCATTATCTGGATGATCGTGCTGACGGGAAAGTGCTGACGAAAAAGGATCATGAACAACTCATTTTCGAATTGATCCGAAAAATCGGAAAACCCGTTGCGCTTGCCGCACTCACGACTTTCGCCGGGTTTGTTTCATTCTGTTTCACGTCGGTACTCCCGATTCGCGAGTTCGGATATTTTTCCAGTTTCGGCGTGTTCGCATCGTTCATTGTTTCAATGACCTTCATTCCGTCGGTACTTCTGGTTCGCGGTCCTCGTCCCCTTTCCCGAAATCGGAAAAAATCAGATCGTCCGGTTGATGGAGAAACGGCTTTCAGTGCAGATCCTCTCAGCGATGCCATCGCCGATGCGTTCACCGGCATAACACGGAAGAAACGTATTGTCGTGACTTGCTCGATTGCACTTATTCTTTTCTCCTGTTATTCAATTCCAAAATTGATAATCGATAATGTTCTGGTTGAATACTTCAGGGGCGATGCGGACGTATCGCAATCCGACCAGTTTATCCGCGATCGTTTCGCTGGTACAAAAACTTTGAGTGTCGTTGTACGTTCAGATGAACCTCTTGGCGTGCTTCATCCGGACGTTCTCATGGCAATGGACGGTCTTTCAACGTATCTTGCTGAGAACGTTCCTGAAGTCGGCAAGGTAATGGGTTTTACCGATCTTGTGAAACGGATCAACCAGGTATACAACGCGGATGAAGATCCGTCGGGGATACAACCCGTTTCCCCGATGGCCCGCTCAGATCCCGGCGGGGAGGATTCATTCGGTTTCGGTGATTTTGGCGTGTTCCTCGCTGATACCGCCGAAGATTCAACTACGGATAGCGGGGATGATACATCTGACGATACGGCGATGTCTTTCATGGATGGCAATCTTACGCGTCTCGATTTTATTGCTTCTCTGGATGAGGCCCTTCGGCGGGCGAATTCGGGAAGCGTTAGTGTACGGGAACTGATCAAGGAACTCAAGAACTCGGTCAATTTTGACGGTGGATCCTATTATGAGATTCCAGCGAATCCGGTCCGGTATGGAAAATCTTCCAGGGAAGAACTTGCCACGCTTGTTTCCAATTATCTTGTTCTTCTTTCGGGCGACATCAGTTCCTACGCGAACGATCCGCTTGAACCAACGGCGATACGATCAAGTGTACAGATGAAGACAGTTGGTCAAATTGATACTGACATTGTCGTCTCTAAAATTGAAGAATATGTGCAAGCGAAATTTCCGTCGACTGTTCAGGTAACTGTTGGAGGAATGACGTTCGTTGAACGTTCGCTCAATCGGCTTGTCGTACAGTCGCAACTGATATCCGTCATCATTTCGATCGTAATGGTCTTTCTTATCCTGTCGTTATCCTGGCGTTCCATTCAGGCCGGTTTCATCGGGATTGCGCCGTTGGCCATATCGATCTTGCTGAATTTCGCGGTAATGGCGGCAACCGGTATCAAGCTCAATATCGGAACGGCTCTGGTTGCGAGTCTCGCCGTAGGTATCGGAATTGACTATACCATCCATTACCTTGCAGCATATAACCGGGAATATGTCGCACACGGCGGTGCGTCAGGATTTCTGCGGCGTACATTCGTTACATCCGGAAAAGCCATCATGATCAATGCCATTTCCGTAGGGTGCGGGTTCGCTGTTCTGATGCTGTCGAAATTCAACATGCTTGCACAATTCGGTTTTCTTATTGCCCTTACGATTTTTTCAAGCTCGGTTGTCGCATTGACTGTCTTGCCTGTTTTGCTCAACTGGATACAACCAGAGTTTATCAAAAAGGAGGAATGATAAAAAGAGTCAACCGGGAGTAGGTAAATTGGATTATCCTGTTGGAAGTGTGCCGACAGAGG
>MWCL01000010.1 GCA_002070025.1 Spirochaetes bacterium ADurb.Bin215 | reverse complement strand
ACAGGCCGCCCGCGCCATGACTGAGGCGCTCCGATCCGGGGGAATTTCCCCCGATACGGTGGGCTACATCAACGCGCACGGCACTTCCACGCGCGCCAACGACACCGTAGAAACACTCGCCATCCGCTCTGCCTTCGGTGCCCATGCCGACAAGCTATCAGTGAGTTCCACCAAATCCATGATCGGGCACACGCTCGGCGCTGCTGGCGCGATCGGCGCCATCGCCGCGATTCTCTCCCTGCGCGACGGTGTTATTCACCCCACCATCAACTATGAACATCCCGACCCGGACTGTACCCTGGACTACACGCCCAACACGGCGCGGGATCGGGTTGTACACGCGGCAATTTCGAACTCGTTCGGGTTCGGCGGGCAGAACTGTTCGCTGCTTTTCGGGAAAATCTGATACTGCTATCAAAATTGTTGAAAACTGCTACCGAAATTGTTGAAGACTGCTACCAAAATTGTGTAACCGTCAATTAAACCGCACCCGGGTAAAAAAAGCTACTTAATATTCCAGGGCAAAATCGCTTCCCATTCTTCCTGTTTCTCGAGAAGCGGAGCGGCTTCAAAAACCTTTACCAAATATTCATACGGATTGAGCCCATTATGTTTTGCTGTCTCGATAAGCGAGTACATGGCACAGGAACTTTCCGCGCCTTCAGGGCTTCCGGAAAAAAGCCAGTTCTTTCTGCCCAGTACAAAGGGACGGATAGCGTTCTCGCTTACGTAGTTATCCGGCGTAAGATATGGAGATTCAAGATAACGTATTAGTTTTGGCCATTCATTAAGGGTATAGGAAATTGCCTTTCCCAAACCCAATGATGGCGGTACCTGCACTACGCGTTTTTCAAGCCACTTTTTGAATGCCTCCAGCACCGGCCCGGCTTTCTCTTTCCTCATCCGGACAAACTCGTCAACGGAAAGATTCATGGACCGCAATTCACTTTCGATCCGGTACAGATTCCGGATGTGTTTCAACGCTTCATTGGCGCTTGATTCCTTTTTTGACACCTTTGCCGCTTCATCGAATTTACGCCTTGCATGAGCCATGCAACCAACATGCACGATTGCGTCGTTTCCCTTGAGTGCGGTGGCATAGGCTTCATAGCCGTCGGTTTGCAGGTAACCGGTGAATCCTTCGAGTAGTTCGGTAATATGTTTACTGGCCCGGGTTTCCCGGTACGAATACAAGAATGCCGGGTGTTCCGGTGGTCCACCGCGTACCAGCCACATATATGACTTTTGGGTGTCCTTCCGATTCGCTTCTCCCAGCACCTGCACCGGGGTTTCGTCCATATTGATGACCGGACCACTTTGAATATGCTTTTTGAGCAGATCAAGAAGCGGACGAATCTTTTCAAAGGCCATCTGTTGCCAGTTGCTCATGTTCTGTCGGCTTATTTGAATTCCAAGCCGGTCAAAGCGACCTTCTTGACGATAGTATGGAAGATGATCGACAAACTTGTTGGTTATGATAAATGACAAAAGGCCGGGGCTTACAATACTCTTCGGAATAATGTTTACCGACGGCGGCGCGATTCTCACCGCGTGCTTGTCTTCGTCGCCCGAACCTTCGCAGTTCCGGCAGGCGTATTTTGGACGAACAATCCGTTCAACCCACATCTTGGGCAGTATGACCTGCAGCCGTTCGGCTGTTTCTTCGCCAATGCGTACGAGATCATGACCACAGGCGCAGTGCTTGTCTTCTTCGGGAATATCAATGACGACTTCTTCCCGCGGAAGGGAATCGGGGATAGGTTTTCTTCCCGGCTTTTTTCTGGAATAGGTCTTTATTGTTTCTATCTGTTCGTTTGCAGCTTCTTCTTGTGAGGAGGGTTCCTCGGCGAACAACAATTGCTGGTTTTCTTCTGTTTCGGACTTTTCGCTTTTCCTGCAGAACTTCTGGATCAGAAGCAGTTTGTATTGTTCTTCAAGTTCGCTGTAGCGTTCTTGCCAGGATGAATCGATGGTGCTGCAGCGTTGCTTCCAGTTTTCCTCAAGTGATTGAACATAATCCTGTACGTCTTTCGGCAATGCTGCAATATTCATCCTGAGAAAATTCTATCAGGTCTTTGGAGTAATGGGAATTCCTTTTGCTCATGAAACTCGCGAATACTGCAATTTTGTATGTGCATGAAAGAAATCAATTCCTTTCAGCAGCATATCGAGTTCTTCCCGGGTTAATTCCCGGGCAGCTTCTTCCGTGTCTGGCCAGGGGAACCGGTGCTTCTCAAGCTTTTTCTGCCACAGGCAAAATCCGTTCCGGTCCCAATAAAGCACCTTCATGTTCTTCCGCTGCTTGTTACAAAACAGATACAGGCTTCCACTCAGGGGATCTCCCTGCATATCTTCGCTGACCAGAACGGTAAGACTGTTGATGGCCTTTCTCATGTCGGTATTCCCGGGCCTGAGAAATATCCGGATTTGTGAGAAATCAGGAAACATGGGCGAGCCCCATAAGATCAAAAAGATACGCAATCTGTTCATTCCCGATAGTTACCGGAATCTGGATGCGGGCGTTTTTGGTCCTGATTTCGATATACGTGTTTTGCTTGTTGCCAGACAACACAGATTCTGCTGGCGTAATTTCAACAAACGATCCTTGTTCACCCGGCTTCGTTTCATATTGCTTTTTCCATCGGTACAGGGTATTCGGATGCAGATCATGTTGTTTGCAGTATTCAGTGCAGGGAATTTCGCTTTGCAGATATCCTTGCACAAGATCGTCTTTCTGTTTTTGGGTAAATCGCTTCATCCTTTACTCCTCTTCATGTTTTCTGGAGCAAAGAATACTATGCTTTTACGCGCCGTAGTAGGTGCGGTTTATTTGACGGTTACTCATAGTCAACTTGGTTTTTTAAAAAAAGCCTCAAAACCCGTCAATCGCCACCTGTCATGGCCACTACTTCGAACGGCTGTGAGCAAGGCCCGTGCGCGCTGCGGCCCTTTGTGAGCCTCGGTCTTTCCTATTCCCAGCCGAAGGTTGCCGGCGGTTTGTTCGTTATGTCGTAGTAGATCGCATCCACAAAACCGGTTGCCTTTATCCGTTCAACAATGCGTTCAAGGACGGCGATGTCCAGGTGGGCGAAACGGGCGGTCATGACGTCTTCCGAGACAACCGGGCGGAGGACGATCGAGGCGTGTCCGCCTTCGGCGGCCCAGGGGAGGTGAATCGTGAGGTGCTGGAAGATGCGGGTATACCAGCCAGCGTTCTTGAGTTCCTCGAGGACGATGGCATCCGCTTCGCGGGTCTGGTCGAGCCGGTCGCGGGTACAGTAGCCTTCCCTGAGCGAAAAGGGTTTTCCGTGCCGTTCCCAGAGGTTCACGATGGTACGGTTTATTTCTTTGCTTGCGTTGGTAATCTTCGACGAAGCGGCCTCGAGGTCGCTCCAGGCGGGGAAGGCGGTAAAGATATCCGCGAACCGGAGAACGGCCGGGAAGCGGTAGGTGCGGTAGTCGCCCTGTACGCCTACTGATTTGACCGGGAGTACGTCGGTTGCGGTAAGCGCGGGCGTGCGGCCGGGACAAGCGGTATCGCAGGCCGGAAAGGCGGCGGCCAAATTGATGCGGGAAAGTTCTTCGCGCGCGCGGGAAAGGGCGGCTTCGTCCGCAGGGGTTCCGTCCTGGCAGAGCACGTTGATGGATAGTCCGGGGCCCGGGAAGGGATGGCGGTACACGAGTTCGTCGTCCAGACCGAGATTTTTCCCCAGGATGCGTACTTCGTCCTTGTAGAGATCGCGGAGGGGTTCAATGATGAGGCCCTTCTCGATGAGGGCCTGTATGCCGTCCACCCGGTTGTGGTGGGTTTTGATCACGTGGGCGTTCTGGCTGCCGCCGGATTCAATGATGTCCGGGTAGAGCGTGCCCTGGCCGAGGAGCCAGTCGTCTTCGTTGAGGCCGAGCCGGGCAACCACGGTGTCGCGCACGGTGATGAAGGTTTCGCCAACGGCCATGCGTTTTTTCTGCGGGTCGATCTTGCCGGCGACCGCGGCGAGGAAGGTTTCGCTCGCGTCTTCCACCATGAAGTTGGTGAAGCCCGCTTCGCGGTAGCGCTCGGCGATGATGGCGCTTTCGTTTTTGCGCATGAAGCCGTTGTCTATATGGAGGCCGAGCACGCGTTCCTGGCCGAGCGCGGTATTGAGGAGGGCGAAGGCCACGGTGGAGTCCACGCCGCCGGAGAGGAAGAGGAGCACTTTACGCTCCCGGCCGTCACGGTTCGCCTGCGCGCGGATTTCTTCCATTACGCGTTCAAGCACCTGGTCCTGGCTCCAGTTTTTTTCCATGCCGCAGATCCGGGCAAAATTCGCGAGCAGTTTGTCGCCCTGCGGGGTGTCTTTTACTTCTATGTGACACTGGAGGCTCCAGCGTTTCTTTTCGGTGTTTTCGAGGGCGGCGTAGGGGCAGTCGGCGGTGCGGCCGATGACCCGGAAGCCTTCCGGAAGGGTGGCAACGGCGTCCTGATGGCTCATCCACACCTGGGCGGGGAAATCAAGCCCGGTAAAGAGGGGGCTTTCAGGGAGCGGAGTGCCGTCTTCCTCCGTCGCATGGAGTCGGGCTATGCCGAATTCGCCAACCTCGGCCCGGGCTACGGTTCCGCCCGATTCCATGGCCATGAGCTGGTGGCCGTAGCAGAGACCGAGTACGGGCAGGTCGAGTTTGAGTATGTCGCTGTTGAAGCGGGGAATGTCTTTTTCGTAGACCGACGAGGGGCCGCCGGACAGGATGACGCCGCGCGCCCCTTCCAGTTCGGTAATCGGCGCTGAGGGCAGGGCAATTTCGGAATAGAACCCCAGAAGGCGGAGTCGTTTGGCTATCAGGTGGGCATACTGGCTCCCGAAGTCCAGCACTACAATTTTGTCCTTCGTCATGAAGGGAGTATACCCAAAAATCCGCGCCGTGTCACCGGCGCGGTTCCTTACTCAACCGTAACGCTCTTCGCGAGATTGCGCGGTTTGTCCGGGTCGTTGCCCCGCTGTACGGCGCAGTAGTAGGCATACAACTGGCAGGGAATTACCGAAAGGATGGGCGTAAGCGGGTCGGGAGTGCAGGGAATCCGGAATACTTCGTCGGCCACGGCGTCGAAGAAGTGTTCGTCGTCGTAGGTAATGACGATGATGGACGCGCCACGGGCTTTTACCTCTTTTATATTCGATTCCATCTTTTCGAAGAGGGCTCGCTGGGTGCAAATGGCCACAACCAGGGTGGACTCGTCCACAAGGGCGATGGGGCCGTGCTTGAGTTCCCCGGCGGCGAAAGCTTCCGAATGGGTGTAGCTAATCTCTTTAAGTTTGAGCGCGCTTTCCAGACTGATGGCGTAGTCGAAGAGGCGGCCCATGAAAAACGCCTTCGTTTTGTTGAAGTTTCCCGCGGCGAACCGCTGGATGTCTTCCTTGTGGGAAAGAATCCTCTCCGCCTGGGCGGGGAGTTCCTCGAGCGCGTCGATATAATAGGCGAGTTCCGTTTCGCTGATACAGCCGCGGAGGGCACCGAATTTGAGCGCGATGAGGTACACGCACATGAGTTGCGTGGTGAACGCCTTGGTGGAGGCAACGGCGATTTCCGGTCCCGCCCAGGTGTACATGACGAGGTCCGCTTCGCGGGCGAGCGTTGAGCCCACCACGTTGGTAATAGCGATGATGCGCGCGCCGGACTTTTTAGCCATACGCATGGCGGCGAGGGTATCCGCCGTTTCTCCGGACTGGCTTATGATGATGAAAATGTCGCCCGGATTAAAGATGGGGTCGCGGTAGCGGAATTCGCTCGCGATATCCACATCCACCGGGATGCGGGCAAAATGTTCGAATGCGTATTTTCCCACAATCCCGGCATGCCAGGCGGTGCCGCAGGCGGTAATGATGACCCGGTCGGCCTTCGCCCAGGATTCGTTGAAGCCGATTTCCTCGAGGTTGATGCTCTTGGTCGCGTACGTCTTTATACGGGCGCGGAGGGTGTCGGTAAGGGCGGTGGGCTGCTCGTGTATTTCCTTGAGCATGAAGTGTTCATAGCCGCCCTTTTCCGCGGCGGCCACATCCCATTCAACCCGGCACAGTTCCTTTTGAACCGGCCGTCCTTCCTCGTCGTAGAATTCCACCGATCCCCGTTTGAGCACGGCGATCTCCCGGTCGTCCAGGTAGTACACATTGCGGGTATATTCGAGAAGCGCGGGAACGTCGGAGGCGATGATGTTTTCTCCCTCTCCCGCGCCGATTACGAGAGGACTGTCCTTGCGTACGGCGATAATCTCGTCCGTGTTGGTCTGGCATATAACACCGAGGGCGTAGGAACCTTCGAGGCGGGTGAGCGCTTCACGCACGGCGTCCAGGAGGTTACCCGAATAGTAAAAGTCTATGAGGTGGGCAATAACTTCGGTGTCGGTTTCACTCCGGAAGGCAACGCCCCGTTCTGTGAGCCATGCCTTGAGTTTCGCGTGATTTTCAATGATACCGTTATGCACGACGGCGATTTGTCCCGACACGTTGGTGTGGGGATGGGAGTTCTGGTCCGAAGGCTCGCCGTGGGTCGCCCAGCGGGTATGGCCGATTCCCATGGTTCCCCGGATAATTTCCGCGGCTATTTTCTGTTCAAGAAATTTGAGCGCGCCCTTGGCTTTACGGACTACCAGTCCTTCGTCGCCCAGAACGGCAATACCGGCGGAGTCGTAACCGCGGTATTCAAGTTTTTTTAACGCATTGATTAAAACCGGGGTGGCTTCCTCGTCACCGATGTATCCAACAATTCCACACATGAGGCACCTCCAGGAACAGGGAAAAACTATCACACATCAAAATCGATGGAAAGGGGCATTCGGTTACTTTTTCGAATGTAATCGGTAATCAGTCTGAGTGCCCGGCGGCTCATGGCGCCGTCTATCTCGATGGTCGCGCGGAAAAGCCGGGCAGGGATCTTCAAAAGGGTCACATCGGTGAGGGCGATCGCAGTGGAAGTTCGGTTTCCGCCCACAATGCCCGAAAACTCCCCGAATATGCGGCCGCGCGAATAGTCGGTCACCTGATTCGGCATCATGATGCGCACCGCGCCATTCCACACATAATAGAGTTCTGTGGACGTGTCGTCCATGGAATAGATGAGCTCGCCCTTTTTTTTGGTTACCGCGTACCGGAGATAAAACACCGGCGGGCGTATAAACATGATACGTTCAAGCTGTCGGCGGATTTTCGGGTCATCGTAGGCGGGAAGAAGGTAGAGCTGGGCAAGCAGGAACGTTTCAAAAAACTGTACCACATACTGGAACTGGGCGAAAAAGAGAAACAGTAAGAAGAAAATGTACACTTCGAGCATGATAACGATGAGGTTCCCGAGGATGCCGTACACGAGGTTGTAGCGCGAGAGATCAACAAAGGCGCTGAAGGCGATCTGTACGATGAAAAACGAGATGGTACAGGCGGCTGAGGCCTGAACGCTGTGTTTTTTCCTCGGGCGCAAACTGGGCGTGGCAAAATAGACCAGAAAGAGAAACACGAAGATGATGCCGAAGGGGACAAAACGGAAGAGGTTGCGGAACAGGCGGAACAGTACGGGCGAGAGCAGGTTGGCGGAAAGGACCGTGTTGAAGAAGGCGTTACCGGCAATGAGAAAGATCGTCATGAGGACTATCAGGATCACGAGCACCACTTCCGCCGCGATTACGATGAGGTTTTCCTTGATGGGCTTCTTTTTTCCCTGCTTGCGGTATATCATGCGCATGCCGCGCTGGATCGACGCGAAAAACCGGCGCGCCATCCAGAAGACGGTTATGCCGATGATCATTTCGAAAATGCCTACTGTTCTGAACGCGAGCATGGGTTCAATGTACTTCGAGAGCGTGCCCGTCGCAGTTTCGAAGCCGTTTTCGCTGATGAGGGTCTGGATTGCTTCCGGCGAGGTGTGAAGCACCCGCACGAGAATGAGCAACACCATGAGTACAATGGGCAGTGCCGAAAGAAGAAAGCTGTAGGCTCCCGCGGAGGCAAACGTGAAAAGATCGTTTCCTACAAAGGATTCCCAGGTTATGTAGAGACGCTGAAGACTGACGAGAAAGACATTTCGTTTCCGGTGCATTATCGTGGAAGTATAGCGCGTTTTATCCGGAAATTACAGTGGTTTTTCCCGCAAAGCCGGGCCGGGGCACTTGAATTTATGCATAAATATGTAATAAACTGGTATAAAGTTACAGGAGGCACCATGACGAAACTGAGAGGAGCATTTACCGCATTGATCACCCCGATGAACCCTGACGGGTCGGTGGACTATGACGGTTTCCGTACGCTCGTACGGTATCAGCTCGAACAGGGTATTTCGGGTCTCGTGCCGCTGGGAACAACCGGGGAAACCCCCACACTCGATGAATCTGAAGAAGAGAAGATCATCGAAATCGCCATGGCGGAAGCCGGCGGCAAGGTACCGGTCATTCTCGGCGCCGGGAGCAACAGCACCCGCGATGCCGTTAAATATGTGAAACGCGCAAAAGCCGCCGGTGCCGATTACGCACTGGTGGTAACCCCGTACTACAACAAACCGAACGACGAGGGTATTTACCGCCACTTCGAGGCCTGCGCTGAAGTGGGACTTCCGATTATCGTCTACAACATTGTGGGTCGAACCGGTAAGAACATTTCCACACCGCTTTTGGCACGGATAGCAGAGCTGCCGAACATCGCCGGGGTAAAGGAAGCCTCGGGCGACCTAAACCAGATGATGGACGTGATCGCCACCATCGCTCGGAAAAAACCGGGCTTCTCGGTGCTTTCGGGCGACGACGCGCTGAATCTGCCCCTGTGTGCCATAGGTGGCGACGGAGTTATCTCGGTGGTTTCGAACCTCGCGCCGGCGGAAGTAACCGCGCTTACCAAAGCGGCCCTGGACGGCGACTTCGAGAAGGCCCGCGAGCTGCAGTACCGGCTCCTGTCGGCGTTCCGCGGTTCGTTCGTCGATACCAATCCGGTACCCATCAAGGCCGCGATGGCCATGAAGGGTCTTCCGGCGGGAACCACCCGGCTGCCGTTGGCGCCGCTCGCAAAAGACCTGGAAGATACCGTGCGGAAGGCGTTTGCCGAAGCAGGTTTGTTGTAAGTTTCCGGTTGGAGACATTGTCTTGCCGGGCATGCAGCCCGGCAAACCCTATATCAGTTTGGAGAACATACCATGAGTAACAAGATACCCGTTGGCATTCTCGGCGCGACCGGCGCCGTAGGTCAGAATTACATCAATCTATTACAGGACCATCCCTGGTTCGAGGTCACCTACGTGGCCGCAAGTCCCCGTTCCGCCGGGAAGCGTTACCGCGAGGTAGTAGCGACCCGCTGGCTGCTGGGAGCGAACATTCCCGCGGGCGTCGCCGACCTCATGATCGAGGACGCGAACTTTCCGGAAAAGGCGAAGGGCAAGTGCCGCTTCGTATTCAGTGCGCTCGAGCTCGAGTCCAAGGACGCCATCAAGGAGCTGGAAAACGCCTATGCCGCCCTCGGCATTCCGGTCGTTTCCAACGCGTCGGCCCACCGCTGGACGGACAATGTTCCCATGCTCATTCCGGAAATCAACCCGGACCATGTCTCGGTTATTGACGCGCAAAAGAAGGCGCACGGCTGGGATACCGGCTTTGTCGCCGTAAAGCCGAACTGTTCCGTGCAGAGCTACATGGCTCCGCTCTGGGCGCTCATGCAGGCTGGCTACGAGATCAAGCGCATGATCGTGAATACCCTCCAGGCCGTGTCAGGTGCCGGATATCCCGGTGTGCCGAGTCTGGACATGATAGACAATATCGTCCCCTTTATCGGCGGTGAGGAAGAGAAGAGCGAGCGCGAGCCGCTCAAGATTTTCGGTTCGGTCAAGGACGGCAAGATCGTCAATGCAGCAGGCCCGCTTGTGGCCGCCCACTGCAACCGTGTGCCGGTCATCAACGGGCATACCGCCTGCGTGAGCCTCGAGTTCGGCGACAAGAAGCCCTCGCTCGAAGAAATCGAACGAATCTGGACTGCTTTCCGCGGGTTGCCCCAGGAGCTGGATCTTCCCTTCGCGCCGAAGCAGCCCATCATCGTGCGCCATGAGCCGAACCGCCCCCAGCCCCGTCGCGATCGCGATGAGGACAAGGGCATGGCCGTGTCCGTGGGACGCCTCCGCGAATGCCCGGTGTTCGACATCCGCTTTGTAGGCCTCTCGCACAACACCGTACGCGGTGCCGCGGGCGGTGGTATCCTCAATGCCGAACTGCTCAAGGCCAAAGGCTACCTTTCATGAATGAAAAGACCTTTCCCCTGCGCAAGGACGAGCTCGAGGGCTTGTCCGGGCAATACCCCACGCCCTTTTACCTCTACGACGAGCGGGCAATCCGCGAAAACGCGCGCAGGTTTACCGCGGCCTTTTCCCGGTTTCCCGGTTTCCGCGAGTATTTTGCGGTAAAGGCCTGCCCGAATCCCTATATTCTGAAAATTCTTGCCTCCGAAGGCTTCGGTGCGGACTGTTCGAGCCTGCCCGAGCTCATTCTCGCCCAAAAAGCAGGTATTACCGGCGAGCAGGTCATGTTTACCTCGAACGAGACGCCCGAAAAGGAATATGTGTACGCGAATCTCATGGGCGCCACCATCAACCTGGATGATTACACACACATCGACTATCTCGAACAGGCGCTCGGCGGCATTCCGGAGCTCATTTCCTTCCGGTACAATCCGGGGCCGCTCAAGGAAGGGAACGCCATTATCGGGAAACCGGAGGAAGCCAAGTACGGCCTTACCCGGCCGCAGATACTCGACGCGTACGCCGAAGTGCAAAAGCGGGGCGCAAAGCGGTTCGGCCTTCACACCATGGTGGCGTCGAACGAACTCAATCCCGACTACTTTGTTGAAACTGCCGTGATGCTCTTCGAGCTCGCGGTAGAAATCAAGGAGAAAACCGGCGCCGCGGTCGAGTTTATCAACATGGGCGGCGGCATCGGCATTCCCTACCGCCCTGAGCAGACCGCGGTTGACTACACGTATGTAGCGGACGGCATGAGGGCAGCCTACGACCGCATCATGGTCCCTGCCGGACTCGGGAACGTCGCCATTTTCTTCGAATGCGGCCGCCCCATCACCGGCCCCTACGGCTGGCTCGTAAGTCGCGCAATCCACGAAAAGCATACCTACCGCGAGTACATCGGTGTGGATGCAAGCATGGCGGATCTCATGCGGCCGGGCATGTACGGCGCGTATCACCATGTGAGTGTCGCCGGCAAGGAACAAGCCCCGCATGATCAGGTGTACGATGTAGTGGGCTCCCTCTGTGAAAACTGCGACAAATTCGCCGTACAGCGGAGCCTTCCAAAAATAGAGAAGGGTGATTTTGTCATTATTCACGACGCGGGCGCGCATGGCCGGGCCATGGGGTTCAACTACAACGCAAAACTTCGCGCAGGGGAACTCTTGCTCCGTGGAGACGGCAAAATCGTGGAAATTCGCCGTCGGGAAACCGAGGATGATTACTTTGCAACACTCGATTTCAAGGGCCTGGGACGCTTTACCGTTTAATATCGATTAAATGTAGATATTGGCCATTTTTATTGTTTTTTACTTTCTCAAGTGATACAATTTCTCGAATGTATTTACTGCGAACTCCGCGCAAGGACGGCGGGCTGTTTCGGGTTCTTCCGTACGCAACAGGGATGTGCATTAAAAAAGTTATCTCCAAATTGTGCGAAATGATAAATCCGGACGACACCGTATCCTCCTCGTGCTAGAGTTCACCATGGTAAAAAGTTATCGTGTACGAGAAAAGTGAGATATACCGTGGCGGTATCCGAAAAAAAATGTCTGCTTCCTGCTTTGATACTTATTATTTTTTCCCTGCCGCTTTCGGCGATTGATTTGGGCTTCAGGCTTACGCCGGTTGCTTCTATTCCGGCAGGATCCGAATCTACGTCGGTTTTTACTGTTGGAGCAGGAGCTTTCCTGAATGCTGAAGTCGAGCTTATGGGGAGGTTTGCCGTGGGACCCGAGATAGGGGTATATGTTAATCCTCTCGATGGCCCAAGTTCTACTGTCCAGTTTGTGGCGTTGGGCATGAATGTATCTACCTTTTATTTCCCCTTTTCCCGTGTATCAGTTCGCGCCAGCGCAACGTTTGGTGCGTATGAATCCATCTCCGAGTTCAGTACCTATCTCCACATGTGATGGAAGGGCTACGCTGAAGCCGGGTTCCGCTTTTCTCCCCGTGTAACGGTTTCCGTCGGTGCGGGCTACATCAACTTTATGCAGAATAAACCGGGACCCCTGTACGCCGGAATTCTTGCAGGCCTTTCCGGTCATATCGCGCTTGATACCAAACCTTCAGAGGGAAGCATTACTGTTTCCCTCGAACAGCCAGACCCGGTGTTTCCGCTTTTCGCCGGCATGTACCGTGAAAACGGCATCGGCACCCTGAGCATAATGAATAACGAGTCTGCGGAGATCCGCATTGTCACCGTGAATTTTACGGCCGGCAACTACAGTGCCTCCCTCATGAACTGCGGAACCGTGGAGGTCCTGCGCAAAAGGAAGTCCGTAGATATTCCCCTGTACGCGGATTTTGCCCCGTCCATCCTTAATTTTACCGAAGACGGAAAAATGCCCGGAAAAATACTGGTGTCGTATGAATTGCTCGGTTCGAGCCGGACAATCAGTGTCCCCGTTGTCGTGTGCGTATTCAACCGGAACAGCATCCGCTGGACAGATGCCTCCGCGCTTGCCGCCTATGTTTCTCCGAACGCGCCCGAGGTTCTCGATCTTTCAAAATACCTCCTCGGTGAGCTCGGTGTCGTCCGGGTCGAGATCGGCGAGAATGGCCTGTTCGTACGCGGGATCAATCAATTTTGCCGCCGACGAGAAGAAGTCCTCACGGTAGTCGCGGTAGGTTGCAAAGGTGATGCCGTCGTCAGGCTGTTCGCCTTCGTACAGGAGTTCCCGGATGTACTGGGCATTTGAATACTTTTCAAGCGGTGTTTCATCGTCGGGCCAGTGGATGAGAATGGAACCATCGGTTGTCCGGGGAATCCGGATGGTTGTTCCGGTTCCGTGTACCTGCGCGTTTGTCAGGGTAATGGCGGAATCGGTTACGGTTACTTCCGGATTGCCGAGGTAGTCCAGCAGGGGAACGAAGACGAGCTGGCCGTAGTAGAGATCGTTGAATTTATGCAGGAGGTGAACCCGGCGTCGGTAGCCGTCTGCGTCGGGATCCGCGTTTACAAATCCGGTGTTTTTCGCGCTGCGGAGGAGGAGGGAAATCGCCGGGTGGATACCGATCGCTTCGGGCGTTTTGGTATCGTGCTGGACCGAAAGATCGGTGAGCGCGATACGGGATTCCAGCCATTCGGTATCATGATTGGCCATATTGAACGTTTTTTCGTCGCCGATAATATCGTTTGCGTTGATCATCGTCAGGGTGAGGTAGGAATCCCCGAAAAACTTGAGTGTTTTGGCGAAGTATTCGTCCACATCGCGGGTTACATAGGCGATGGAGGTGTCCAGGGAGCCCTTGATACCGCTGTTGAATTCAATGAGCATGTCGCGGTAGGCCTCGAGTTCGTCGCGGGTGGGGTTCTGTCCGGCGATGCTGTCGAGTATCTGGGCAACTGCCGAATTGATCTGCTCGAATCCGTAATCCAGGTATCCGGGCAGTTCGTTTTGAACATAGGCCGGATCCACCTTGACCGGGCTACGGTCAAGGTAGCTGAGATCGAATACGACGGTTTTGGCGCCCATTTCCCGCAAGAATACGATGGCGTCGGCCATGATGTCGCGGGTCCAGGGAAAGAGACCCACCCGTTCCATCGAGACGTCGTCAATCTTGACAACCAGCACCGAAGGATCTTCTTCGAGTGAGGGAACTGCGCGGAGAAACAGGTCGTATACCTTGTGATCAAGGGTGGTCAGGAGAAAGAAGGAACAGAGGACGACCGCGACCAGGGGAATATGAAATGCAGGTACTTTTTCATGAATCCAGTATACACCCTGGACGGGAAATTACATCCAAAAAATCACGAAAATCTCGAGTGCTATCAAAATTGTTGAAAAAGGCCCTTGAATTTTCTGCCCCGGTCAAACTCGTTTTTGAACATGCCGAAACTCGTGGCTCCGGGAGAGAATACCACGATGTCGCCGGGTGAAGCGCGGCGTTTTGCCGCTTCCACAAGCGCTTCCAGGGAGCCAAAGGGACCGTCGAACGGGATGTTTCGTTCGGCGAGGAGGGGGATGAGTTTTTCGGTACCGGTACCGTCCAGAAGGAGGAGTCGCTGTACGTTTCGTGCGGCCTCGGCGAGGGGGGTGAACTCGAGGTTTTTGTCCGTTCCGCCGCAAAGGAGGATAACCGGTTTTTCAAAGGACGCCGCCGCAGCGGCCGCGGCTTCGGGGATGGTCGCGGCGGAATCGTTGTAGTAGCGGACGCCGTTCTCTTCGTGGAAAAACTCGAGTCGGTGTTCTATTCCGGGGAAGGTCGCGAGGGCGTCGCCGGCCTCTTTCGCGTCCGCGCCGTAGAGGACCATCATCTGGGCTGCGTTGAGGAGATTCTGGCGCATGTGGGCGCCGGGAACGGCGAGTTTTTCGGGGAGTATGCCGGTTTCATTGCTGTCTTTTCGCATGATGCCCCGGCCGTCGCCGGTGAGCCAGGCGCCGTTGGAAGCGGAGTCGGGAAGCGTGTCCCCGCCGGTGTACCAGTGAACGGCGGCGCGGGTTTCGGACGCGAAAATTGCGCCCCAGCCGTCGTCCGCGTTGCAGAGGAGGCGGGATTCCGGGCCCATGTCGGCATAGAGGAGTTTTTTGTCGGCCACATAGGCGTCCATGCTGCCGTACCAGTTCTGGTGGTCGCTCATGATGGGCGTGATCAGGGCAACCCGGGGTTTCAGGAGGCCCCGTCCGCGAAGGTCGGCGAGCTGCCAGCTCGAAAGTTCGAGTACGACCGGGGTGTCCGGTCCGGTTTCTTCCAGAAAGCTCAAGGGGCTCACCGTAATGTTTCCGCCGAGGAATACCGGATAGCCGAGCTTTTTCATGCCGTAATGGAGCGCGCTCACCGTGGACGATTTTCCCTTGCTGCCGGTTACTGCGAGAACGGGCGCCTGCGAGAAGCGGAGGAAGACGGATACGTCGGATTCTATGGATTTCGCGCTTTCCAGGTAGCGGTTGCCGGCGAGTTTTACACCGGGATTCTTCAGGACCATGTCCGCGTTCGAAAAGTCGTCAAGTTCATGGGTGCCCAGAATAAAGCGGATGGCGGGGAATTCCGCCAGGGCTTCGATCGACGGGGCAAGTTCGGCGGCCGTTTTCATGTCGGTAACGGTAACTTCGGCGCCATGGCGGGCGAAAAAGCGGGCGGAAGCAAGGCCTCCGCCGTTGAGGCCGAGTCCCATGACGGTAACGCGGAGGCCGGCGATATCGGCCAGCGTTGAAAAGGGTGGATTGTTAAAACTCAACGGTGTACTCCTTCTGATCCCGCTCATTCAGCGTGGCCGTTACGGAAAGATGTTGCCAGCGTTCTCCCGGTCCGGTCGGCATTCTGTCCTTGAGTTCCCGGAAAAGCGGCGAATCTTCCGAGAAGGGGTTAGCATGCAGTTCGTCGAGAATACGGTCCAGTTCATTTTCAATGTTCGGCCGTATCGCGTGGAGCAGGGCCGGGTTCTCCAATCCAAAGGCGTTCATGCTTACACTGTGTTGTTTGCAGGTTACCGGGTAGTAGGGGTGGTTTCGTGTCCCGGCGGGCAAAACGAGCTTGCTGAAAAATTTGTTGATGTCCGCGTCCATCCAGATGCCGTGTATCATGTATCCTTCTCCGGATTCCCCCTTCCAGGTTGCCGGAATGGTCTGGTTGATCACGAGCGAGTCGGCATCGAGTCCGTTCAGCGGGAAATAGTCGGCTTCAAAGTATAACCGTCGGGAACGGTAGGCCGGGGTGCGGTCGTTGGTTCCCGGTTCGAGAATTTCCGCCTCGAGGGTGCGGCAGGTAAGATCAATGAGAACCAGGTAGAGATAGGCATGGCCGTCAAATTCTTCCACCCGGGAAAATGTCGGGGCAAGTATCGAGCGGGGATCAAAACTCCATCGGGTTCCGGCGAGGAGGTTCGGGGTATGAACGCCAAGAAATTCAACAATGCCCAGTATCGCTTCCCGGTAGCCTTCGGGCGGATTCGTATTGTTCATGGTGTGGTGTACGGGAAGGGAGGGTATGGTAATCGGCGTGTCCAGCTTGAGAAACTGGTCTTCATTTTCGCTGTAAAATACCACCGCAGGGCCGGTTGTACGGACCGGTTGTATGTCGCGCAGGGCGGCATGTATCGTGGTGTCGGAAACCTCGGTCTTGTTTGTATTCCTGCCCATGTAGTTTATAATATAGTATTATGAAGCGAATTAAAAGCGCTCTTTTATCCCTGGTGATCATTCTTTGCGGTGTTCCGCAGCTTGCGGCCGAGGTGTACGGAACGATCATATATGCCGAAGGCTCTTCGTTCCGGCTGGTCCGGAACGGCACTTCGCGGCAGATTTCCGTGGACAGCGATGAGGTTTTCGGTATGGAAGTTATTCCCGGGGATATTTTCCAGACAGCGTCACAAACAATGCTTGAACTCGGTATCCGGGAAGCCGGAGCCGTCGTGAAGATCGCGGAAAATACCTCGTTCCGCTACGACCGTGAGCCGAAAGATAACCGGACAACCGGTGAATTGTATTACGGCCGGGTTCGGGCCAAGGTAACCCGCCTTGCGCGCGGGAGCACCTACCGTATAACCTCTCCCTCATTGGTTGCCGGAGTGCGGGGAACCGATTTCGGTCTGGACGTGATCGCATTCCGGCGGAGTCCGGATACCGGGGTACAACCAGTTGCCGCTGACGGCTCTGTATCTGTCGATACCGGTGATCCGGATTATGCCGTGAACGACAGCGACGCCACCGTGCTCCACCGGGTTTTCTGTTTTGACGGTTCTGTTCTCGTGGGTGATTTTTCGGGCCCCGAGCTGGAAACGGTGGTTCTGACGGCAGGCGAGAAGGTTGAACGTCTCGTACTGGCGGGAACGGCTGAAACCGGCCCGCTTGAAAAAATGACAATAGACAGCGAAATCAGGGCATTCTGGGATTCCCGGCCCTTCAAGGGTATTGAGGCCGGAATCATTCCCGTGGAAGACGAGGGTGTGCGGGACGTGCCCGCGCGGAAGCCGCGGTTTGCACCGGAACGTTCTGCCGGCCATCTGCGCGTTCCAGGAACCATTACGGCAACGCTCATGGTTCTCGGATCTTCCGCTCTTGTTTCTGCGGCTGTCCTCGATTCCATGACGTCGGACGACTGGATGGTCCGCGCGGCTCACACGTCTGGCTGTATCATGATCGGATCGGGTACCGTGGTGACGCTTCTTTCACTGATCGGCCGCTGAGGTGGTGTGCAGGTCGAATTTTCCTTCGAATACATAGCCGCCCGAGCCGACAACGAACAGTTCGTTTTCTTCCGTATCCCACCGCGCGGCGAGGCGGCTCGTGTTGTCGCGGTCCTGCGCGATGATGGCGTCCGGCTGACCGTCCGTTCCCGGTGTTTCAAACATGACGAGAATCTCGTGATCGGAGAGCCCCGAGCAAACGGCGGTTACCAGGGCCGCCGCCGCGCTTGCGCAGACTGCGGACTCCAGCCGGGGGCGGGTTTTGAGTATGATGGTATCAGCGGTTATCGAATGGGCGATTACCGGAATTATCGTCTTGTCCGGGAAGGCCTGGTGAACCAGGGCGGAGAATCCCGTGAAGTCCAGGGTGCCGAGCGAGCGCGGAAAAGCCGTTACAACATCCTGGCGGATATGAACGGCCGAGCAGCCTATTTCGGCGCCTTCATGAGTAATGGTTTCAACAAGTTTATTGCAGTCCTTTCCGATGAGCGCGCCGTTCAGCAGGGAAAAGGGAGAGCCCAGGGCAAGACGGAACTGGTGGGCTCCGAGTACGTCCAGGGAAAGCGGACCCCGTATCGTGGAGAATTCGATGCGGCCCGAGGCCACACGGCCGGTGTCGAAGGCGAAACGGGCGGCACAGAGAATGGCGTCGTCGGCGGGATACACCGGTTTTCCCCGGGGAGAAAATATCCTGATCGTGTTGTTCTCCGCGAGAAAGATGACGCCGTTCGCTCCAACGCCGAATTTACGGCTGCACAGAATGCGGGCGGCTTGTCCGAAGTCGTCAGGTTCGAACGTTTCCGTGTTGCTTGCTGACGGTCCGGTTTTTCCCGCTTCCAGCGCGTTCAGGTCCACGAGGATGAAGCCGTTGCCCGCGAGCTGCATCTTGTAAAAGGGCAGGGTCATGCGCGCGTTGTCCTGAGGCGGCGTGAGTGTTCAAACCGTTCACGGGCCAGGTCGAGAAGGTGCGTAATGAGGTCGGGGTAGTTGAGACCCGCCGCCTCGCACATCCGGGGGAACATGGAGATGGAAGTGAATCCCGGCAGGGTATTTATTTCGTTTAGGTAGAGTTTTCCGCACGTTTTATCCAGGAAAAAGTCCACCCGGGAAAGACCGTCCAGATCCAGAAGCTCGTATGCCCGGCACGCAAGCGAAGTAACCTGTTCCTTTTGTTCGGCCGTAAGGGGCGCGGGAATAATGAGGACGGCGCCGTCCGGATCGATGTATTTTGCTTCGTAATCGTAAAACTCGTGTGTCGGCGCTATTTCGCCCGGCTCGTACGCCACTGCCCGGCCGTTTCCGGTTACCGAACATTCTATTTCGCGGGCGGTAATGAAGGGTTCAACAAGCACCTTGGTATCCCAGCGGAAGGCTTCGTCCAGACACGCGGCGAGGGATGCGCGGTCAACAGCCTTGCAGGCGCCCACCGAGCTGCCCGCGCGCGCCGGTTTTACGAAGACCGGCCAGGCGAAGGTTTTTTCAATCGTGGTACATACGGTGTTGCGGCCGGCGCCCTGTGCGGTTGAATCTTCGGCAGTCCATTCGGCTTCGCGGACGGTGAGAAAGGGGACTATCGGCAATCCGGCTTCCTGCCAGATAACCTTCGATTTTTCCTTGTCCATGGCGACCGCGCTTGCCATGACGCCGCCGCCCACATAGGGAAGTTCCGCCATTTCAAAGAGTCCCTGAATGGTGCCGTCTTCGCCGAAGGTGCCGTGAAGCACGGGGAACACGACATCCGCCGGGATAGCGACGTCTCCGCAGCGGAGGGCGCCGGAACAGCCGCCGCCGGGAACAATCTGTACGCGCCGGGCGGGATCGGCTGTAATTGAAAGTGCCGCGTCGGGATTGGTGCGGACCCTTTCCAGCAGCGAGTCGTCCTGGAGGTACCAGGCGCCGTCCCGGTCTATGCCGACAAGGCTGATACGGTTTCCGTCCTTCGGAATGTGCCGGGCAACCGACGCGCCCGAAATGAGTGATACTTCATGTTCTCCCGATTTGCCGCCAAACACCAGTACAATGTTCATTTGCTTCCCCCGTAGCCCGCTTCCGCGAGCGCGTTTTTTGCTTCGCTTATTTCATCATAGGGATCGGTCCGGTCCCGGTAAATTATTGAATTTTCGTGGCCTTTGCCCAGAAGGAGGACCAGATCGCCGGGTTTCGCGAGGGAAACCGCTTTGCGGATGGCAGCCGGCCGGTCAGGAATGAGGAAGAGTTCGTCGTCGCGTTTCTTGCCGGGACAGCCGGCCGCGATCATTTCGAGAATGGTCATGGGTTCTTCATTGCGGGGATCTTCGTCGGTCAGGATGACGATGTCTGAATAGTCCCCGGCAATTCGGCCCTGTTCTGCCCGTTTGAGTGTGTCGCGTTCGCCGCCCGAGCCGAATACGCTGATAATCTTGCCGGATATCCGTTTGCGCAGGGGCGGAAAAACCGTCTGGAACGAGCTGGGCGTATGGGCGTAGTCCACAAGCACTTCGAACGGTTGTCCCGCATCTATCGGGGTCATGCGGCCGGTAACCGGTATGAGCTCGGGAAGGAGGGGTACTATTTGAGATACGGGAATTTCAAGAATGCGGGCAACGGTAATGGCCGCGGCGAGCGCATTGTACACGTTGAACGAGCCGGGAAGGTTGATCCGTGCCGGAAAGTCTTCGCCGGACGCGGACAGGATAAAACTGGATCCTCGGGCGTCGGTTTCGATGGCGGAGGCCGACGCGCCTTTGCGGGTGTTTGCCCAGGTTGAAAAGCCGTACACCGGTTTCCCGGTCGCCGCGCGGAAATACACGGACGCCGGGTCTTCTTCGTTCACCACGCCGAACGAGGGGATGATTCGGCCGTTTTTACCGTGATCGAAGCGGTCGAGCGCGCGGAAGAGGTTTGCCTTGTCATTTTTGTATTGTTCATGCGTGCCGTGAAACTCGAGATGTTCGTGGGTCACGTTCGTCATGATGCCTGCGTCGAACGCGACGTCTCCCAGGCGGTTGGTACGCGGGGAAAGGCCGTGGGAGGAAGACTCTATGACGGCGTACTCGACGCCGTTATCCCGCATTTGAGCGAGTTTTTCATGAATGGTCACCGCTTCGGGCGTGGTCTGGTGTTCGGGGTTGGCAAGAATCTCTCCGCCGAGACAGTAGTCCACGGTGGAAATGAAGCCGGCTTTTTTTCCGCAGAGCCGCAGGAGCTGGAAGACGAGCGAGACGGTGGTGCTCTTGCCCTCGGTTCCGGTTACGCCGATTACGGCCATGTCGCGCGATGGGTGGTCGTAAAATTCGGCTGCCAGGGCCGACATGGCAAAGCGGGGATCTTCCACCCGGAGGTAGACGACGTCGGGGTGAACCGGTTCCGGTTTGCCCGAGAGCACGACGGCCCGCGCCCCGTTGGCAATCGCCTGGGCAATGTAGGCCGCTCCGTCGGTATGGAGGCCGCTGAGGGCGAAAAAGAGCGAGCCGGGTACCGCCTTGCGGGAATCGTAGACGAGGGTGGTAATCTCCGGGTCGCCGGTGCCGGTTTTTTCGAGAACGGATACCGCGCCGGCAAAGGCGGAAAGTCGTTTGTTCATGGATGGAATTGTACCGATGCGCACTTGTGTTGGCAACACCTTCCCGCTATTATGGGAGCCATGTACGAAATTTCTGTCGAGGCGGATTTTGCCGCCGCCCATTTTTTATCGGACTATCATGGAAAGTGTGAACGTCTGCACGGTCATAACTACCGGGTCGTGGCGCATGCGCGTGGAACGGAGCTCGACTCCGGCGGCATGCTGGTGGATTTCGGCGTGCTCAAGAAGGCCCTCCGCGATGTATGCGGCGCCCTTGATCATTCAAATCTCAATGATCTGGAGGTGTTTGCCGCCAATCCGAGCGCTGAACGGATAGCGCGGTTCATTTTCGAATCGGTCGCGGCGGCCGCCGGGGACATTCCCCTGTACGCGGTGGACGTGTATGAGACTCCGACCAACCGCGCACGGTACATCGGTCCCGGAGCGTTGTAACCCGGGCCCATAATTCGTAAATACATAGATATATATAAAACAGGGAGGATTCATGATAGAAGTCAACCATGTATCCCGCTCCTTCGGCTCCTTCCGCGCGGTGGACGATGTGAGCTTTTCCATCCGGAAAGGTGAAATTGTCGGACTGCTCGGCCCGAACGGCGCGGGGAAAACCACCACCATGAGAATGATTACCGGTTTCCTGAACCCCACGGAGGGAAGCGTTCTCATCGACGGCGCGGATCCGCAATCCGATCCGCGCGCGGTAAAGCACCGTATCGGGTACATGCCCGAGTCGGCCCCGCTCTACGGCGACATGATGGTGCAGGAGTATCTGGAGTATGTGTCCCGGGTTCAGGGCGTTGATCCTGACGAAAAACTGCCCGGTCTTGCCCGGGAGTGCGGCATACGCGAGGTGATGCACAAGAACATCGCCGAACTGTCCCGCGGGTACCGCCAGCGGGTCGGCCTTGCCCATGCCCTGCTCCATGATCCGGAGATTCTCATTCTCGACGAACCGACATCGGGACTCGATCCGAACCAGATTATCGAGGTACGCAAGCTGGTCAAGGAGATCGGCCGTACCCGAACCGTCATCATTTCCACCCACATTCTCAGCGAAGTGGAAATGCTCTGCGACCGCGTCATCATCATTTCACGGGGACGCATTGTCGCGGACAGCCCGACCGCCGAGCTTCGCGGCCGGTTCGGTGAGGAAGCGGTCGTGCGGATCGCCGCTGCAGGGTGTACCGCCGAGTCCTTGTGTGAAGCCTGTGCGGATATCGACGGAGTGCGCTCGTGCACCCAAACCGCTTCCGGCGAACAGGATACGGCGGGCAAGCCCCTCGCAACCGTCATTCTTTCCGTGTCCGGCGGCCGCGATGTACGTCCCGACATTTTTGCCCGAATCCGCGACCGGAATCTCGTTCTCTATGAGATGTCCATGCAGCGGACCAGCCTGGAAGATGTCTTCAGAAGTCTTACCACAGAAGGAGATGCATCATGAGAAAACAACCTGTCTGGATTCACCTTGCGAAGCGGGAGCTGGCGGCCTTTTATTCAGGCCCCGTGGCCTACATTGTCGCCGCGCTTTTTCTCGCTTTTTCTGGGTTTCTCTTTTTTTCCACGTTTTTTTTGATCAACCGGGCGGAGCTCCGGAACTTTTTTTCGATGCTCCCGATTCTTTTCGCCTTTTTTATCCCTGCGCTCACCATGCGCCTCTTTTCGGAGGAAATGCGGAGCGGCAGCCTTGAAACGCTCATGACGCTTCCGGTTACTCCGCTCGACGCGGTCGCCGGGAAATTCGCCGCTGCCTGTATATCCGCCGCCGGCATGCTCGTGCCGACCCTGGTGTACGCGGGAACCATAGTTTATCTTGGATCGCCCGATCCGGGGCCGCTCGTTGGCGGGTACCTCGGGAGCCTTTTCCTTGCGGCGGCATTTTCCTCCATCGGGGTGTTCGCGTCTTCGCTTACCAGAAACCAGATCGTCGCGTTCTTCACAGCCTTTTCCCTCTGTATGGTTCTGGCCCTGATCGACAAGTTTCTGGTATTCCTTCCGGCACCGGTTGTCGGCTTGCTGGACTTTGTTTCGGCCGGCCGCCACTTTGAATCGATTGCCCGGGGAATCATCGACTCGCGGGATCTGGTGTATTTCGCGTCCATAACCGTGCTCTTCCTGGGCCTTACCGTACGCGCGCTCGACGCGGGGAGGGACGCATGAAAAACCGTATTCACTCCCTGTGGGCCTGGATTGCCGGACCGAAAAGCGACTTCGTTTTATTCGTTGTACTGATCGTGCTCGTCAATCTTGTTTCGACCAACGCGTTTTTCCGCCTTGATCTGACCCGGTCGCAATCCTATTCGCTTTCCGGGGCAAGCCGGGAACTTGTTCAAACCCTGGAAGAGCCGATGACGGTCCAGGTGTTTTTTTCCGACAAACTGCCCGCGCCGTATAACGGGGTGGAGCGGTATCTCCGGGACCTTCTCCAGGAATTCTCCACGGCGGCGAACCGCAATTTTACCTACGAGTTTTTCGACATGGAAAAACCGGAGAACCGGGAAATCGCCGATTCCTACGGCATTGCCATGGTCCAGATCCGCGAAGTGAAGGATACCGAGGTGGGGTACAAAAACGCGTGGATGGGTCTTGTGCTCACCTACAGCGACCGTATCGAAGTGCTCGACAACCTGACCACAACCGACGGGCTCGAATATCGGCTGACCACCTCGATGGGAAAAATGGCCGCGCTGACCAATTCCCTCGCCGGGCTTGATTCCAAAATCCGCATGACCTTGTACGCGACGGAAAAACTGGGCGCGCTCGGTCTTTCCGGTTTCAACCAGGTTGAGCGTACCGTCCATGATGCGTACAGCCGTCTTAACCGGCGGAACATGGACATGATCGAGTGGCAGCGGGTTAACCCGGAGGAAGCGTCCCTGGTGGACGAGCTTGCCGCACGCTACGGAGTCATGAAGATCAACTGGAGCGCCGGGAATGACGGAGAAGAAGCCGGAGCCGGTTCGCTCGGGATCGTGCTTGAATACGGCGACCGGTTCCGGACGGTCCCCCTCGATGTTGCCCGGGTTTTCGGATCGTACGTGATCACCGGGCTTGACCGGCTGGACGATCGTCTCGCCGAAGCGCTCCGTTCCCTCATGGACAATGCGGTGACTATCGGATACGCGACGGGTCATGGCGAACTGTCTCTCGAAGACGTGCGCTCCGGCGCCGGCCGTCTCAATCAGCTCGTAGCCGATACCTACACGTTCGAGGCCGTGGATCTTTCCACCGGTCAGGTTCCGCCCCATGTTTCCATGCTCATGATAAATGGACCGAAGAACACCTTTGACGAAAAGGCGCGCTACGCGCTTGACCAGTTTTTGCTCCGGGGCGGGTCGGTCTTTCTGCTGGTCGATTCGTTCATGGAGATCCCCGACCAGGGCGGTCAGTACGGCGGTATGCCGCAGTTCGTGCCGGTTTCCACCGGCCTCGATTCCCTTCTGGAACGCTACGGGGTTTCCGTGGGCAAGAACTACGTACTGGACAAGAAGTGTTATGAAGCCCAACAGCGCGGCGTGGGCAAGGTTCCTCTGTACTATGTGCCGCTCGTTGACCGCAGCGGCATGAACCAGAATCATCCGGTTTCCCGCGATCTGGCCTTTGTGTTGTTCCTGCAGGCGGCTTCGGTGGACAGCGTGGCTGCCAGTGGTGAAGACGGGAAAACCGTCATACCGCTCGCAACGTCTTCCCCGCAGTCCTGGCTCATGGCGGACCGCATAACGCTCGACACCCGGGCCATGCCCCTTCCCGAAGAGGATGCGATGAAGGCGCAGCAGCTTGCCGTTCTTGTAGAGGGGCGCTTTGACAGTGCCTTTGCCTCTCCGCCGCCTTCCGGGACCAACGGGGATGCGGATGAGGATTCTCCGTTTTCGCCGGATACGCATCTTGCGCGCAGTGTTCAGCCGGGCAAGCTTCTTGTGGTCGGTACATCGGCTATTACCACGCCCATGGTCATGGACGAGGAGGGCAAGCAGCCAGTTTCCATTTTTGTGCGCAACGCCATCGACTATCTGAACGGGCGCGGCGAGTTTGCGGAAATGAGGACGAAGGGTCTGTCCCTGGAGATTCTTGACGAGACAACGCCGTCCGTCCGTTCCGCCGTTCGTGCGGTTAACCTCTACGGCGTTCCCCTCCTTGCCGTACTGGCCGGCCTCGGCGCCTGGCGTTTGCGCGTGCGCCGCCGGGAAAAAATTCGTGAACACTATCAGGGAGAAAAAGGAGGCGCGGCATGATGCATCTTCCCGTACGAAAAACAGTGTTGCTGGCCGCCATACTCGTTCTGGCGCTTGTATATGTGTTGCAACTTTCTCTCGGCCGCCCTGCCGGCATCCGGGAATTCGTTCTGGAAACGGCACCCGACACCATTGAAATAACGGGAGGGCAGGCCGGCACGGTCCGTCTCGTCCTCGACGGTGACCGTTGGGTTCTGAACGACGAGCGGTATCCCGCGGATGCCGCGGCGGTTCAGAGCATGGTTTCCGCAATCACAACGGTCCGTGCTCCGGGACGGGTTTCCGGTAATCCGGAGCGCGGCGACTTCGGTTTTGACTCGCCGCTTACGATTACCGCTTTTGCTTCCGGAAAAAAACTTCGCACGCTCCATGCGGGCAAGGTTTCGGCGAACGCCCTGCAAACCTACTGCAGAATTGACGGATCGGATGATGTGTATCTTGTTTCGGGAAATCTCCGGAACAGCTTCGACCGGACTGTTGAAAGTCTCCGCGAGAAGACGGTCTACGCCTTGGACAGCGCGGGTATCGAACGCGCCGTGTTCAACACACCGGACGGTGCTGCGGACTGGGTTCTGGAGCGGAGCGGCAATCCTCCGGTGTGGAATTTTGCCGGTTCAACCGATATCCCGGACGCGGAGAAAACCGCCGCCTGGATACGTTCGGTCGCGTCACTGCGGGTACAGGAATACGCTTCCGTTGATACCGTCTTGCCGGATGCTCCGCAGGGAATCCTGTCGCTGACCGCCGGCGGTAAAACCGTAACGGTTACCGTGCATGAAAAGGATGAAGAAACCGGTATGTATCTGTGTACGTCATCGGAGTTGCCCTATACGTTCCGGGTTTCATCGTATACCGGCGACCGGCTCGTCCGGAACCGGGAGAGTTTTCTGAAGTAAGCGCCTAGCGCCGGACGGGAATACCCTGTCCGGCGAGGCTGTCCTTTATTGACGAAACCGTGTACTCGCCCGAGTGAACCATCGAGGCGATGAGCGCGGCGTCAGCCTTGCCGGTTGTGAGTACTTCGGCGAGGTGTTCCGGTTTTCCGGCGCCTCCCGAAGCGATAACCGGAATGCTTACCCGGCTTGATATGAGGCTGGTAACCGGTATTTCGTACCCGTCGCGGGTTCCGTCGGCGTCAATCGAGTTGAGTACAATTTCCCCCGCGCCGAGTTCTTCCGCGCGGAGCGCCCATTCGAGCGCGTCCAGTTCTGTAGCGACCCTTCCGCCGTTTATGTACACCCGGTACCCCGACGGCATGGCGGGATCCCGTTTCGCGTCCATCCCGAGCACAATGCACTGGTTCCCGAATATCGCTGCTCCCTCGCGGATGAGCGCGGGATTCCGTACTGCCGGAGAATTGAGACTGACCTTTTCCGCACCCGCCTTGATGGTTGCGCGGATATCTTCCACGGTGGAAATACCGCCGCCCACGCAGAAGGGAATGTGAATCGTTTTCGCGACATTGGCTACAAGATCAAGGGTGGGTCCCCGGTCATGGGCGGAGGCCATGATGTCGTAAAAGACGAGTTCGTCGACCCCCTGGGCGTAGTAGGCGTCCGCCATAATTACCGGATCGCCTATGTCGACATTGTCGAGAAACTTGACGCCCTTGGTGGTGCGGCCGTCCTTTACGTCCAGACAGATGATGATTCGCTTTTTCAGCATGCGGTGCCTCCGGTAAAGTTCGCGAGCATGCCGAGACCGATTGTACCGGATTTTTCCGGATGGAACTGGAATGCTTCCACTGATCCGCGCTTTACCGCGCAGGGGACGGGAAATCCGTAGTCGACCGTGGCGGTTACCAGGGAAGGATCCGCCGGGTCGATATAGTAGGAATGCACAAAATACACGTCGCTGCCTTCGGGGATTCCGTTGAAGAGCGTTGAACCACCGTTATGGAAGGCAAGATCGTTCCAGCCCATGTGAGGAATTTTCAGGTCCTTTTCGGGGAAATCCCGGGGAAACCGGCGGATGATTCCGGGAAGTATGCCGAGACAGGGGGTGTCTCCTTCTTCGGAGTGATCGAAAATTATCTGGGAGCCGAGACAAACCCCGAGAAGCGGTTTGCCCGCCGCAGCCCAGTCGCGCAGAAAGGAGTCGAGACCCTTTTTTTTGAGTTCCGCCATGGCAAAGGCCGCCTCTCCTACACCGGGGAATATGAGCCGGTCCATGCCGGAAAGTTCCGCCGGGTTTGCGGATGTGGTGAAGGGTGCGCCTATTTTATCCAGAGCCAGTTCAACGCTGCGGATGTTTCCGGCGTTATAGTCAATTATGCCTGTCATTACCCTATCCTACCGGTGCGGTATTTGCTGGTCAACCGGGACATTCAAGAAGCGGAAAAAAAACGCCGATACTCGAGATACCATGAGTTTGGGCGAATTGTTCTCATTGTTGCAAAAAATCCTCACGACACGCGAAGTGATTGTTGTTACGATCGTTATCGCCCTGTATGTGAATCTCGTCATGTATGTGGTCCGCTACCGCAAGCAATCGTTCCGGGCGAAAAAACCCTGGCGGCGCGTGGCTAAAAGTAAAGAAGAACCGATACTCGTTGAAGAAAACGACGAAGAAGGCCGGGAAGAGCCTGAAGACGGGGAAGAATAGTCCCGCCGGGAACCATGAGCCTTCCGCGGCATGGAAAGAACTGTGACCTTGCGAGTTCTCCGGCCTTTTCCATCTCTCGAATACAATCGGTAAAATCGGAGTTGTTCCAGATATTCTTTCCGTACAGTTCCCTCGCGTAACGGTTCCCGGCTTCCGTAAGCCTGGTCGCCGCCTGCCGTGGCGTATAACACCGGGGATTTCGCGCTATCCAGCTGTGAACCAGTTCCGCGTCGCCCGGGACATTCCGGGCCGTACCGTCGCATACATCACAACCGGAACAGGCAATGCGTTCCCCCTCCGGCGCGTCCGCTCCGGCCTTTGGATCACCCAGCGCTTCGAGTAGAACTTCCCTGCGGCAGGTCACGCTTTCGGCGAAACGGGCCAGCACGAGCGCGCGGTTCTTTTCACGTTCCGGTTTCCGTTCGATCCTCGCGCGGTCCTCCGGACTCCAGAGCAGTACTGCCTCTGCGTCGCTGCCGTCGCGGCCCCCGCGGCCGGCTTCCTGAATGTAGGCCTCTGCGGTAGGCGGTGCGTCCCGGTGAATGACGGTGCGCACGTTTTTCTTGTCCACGCCCATGCCCCAGGCGCAGGTAGTACACAGGATGGCACGTTCATGACCGTGGAACCAGGACTCAACGTCGGCTTTTTCCTCGCGGAGGAGCCCCGCATGGTAAAACCGTATATCGGTGTCCCGGAGCACTTCACGCAAATACCGCGCGGTCCGCTCGGTGCCGCCCCGGGTGGCGCAAAACACGACCATCGGGCGGTTCCGTGTGGAAGCTTCCATGGCCAGAGCCGGGTATTTTGCCCGGCAATGCCGCACCCGGTACCGGATGTTCGGTCGGTCGGAATCTCCCCGGACCAGATGCGCGGCGCCGGAGAAGAGTACGTCGGCAATCCGGGAAAGCACCGGGGGAGACGCTGTGGCGGTAAAGGCAGTAACCGCCGGCGCCTGTATCGTGTTGATGATGGTTCCCAGTTCAAGGTACGCCGGACGGAAGCTGTCTCCCCATTCGGAAACGCAGTGCGCTTCGTCAATCGCGATGTGTGAAACCTTCCGCGCGCTGATCCGGGAAAGAACGTTGCTTCCGGCTGAAAGGATCTCCGGATTGGCAATGATCAGGCGCGCGGGTTGTTTCCCGTCGGTGCCCTCCAGTCGGCGGAACTGTGCGTCCCGTTCGGCGGGTGTTTGTCCACCGCGGAAAATGGCCGGATCGACCGCGGTTCCGTACAGGCGCCGGAGTTGATCGCCCATCAGGGCAAGCAGGGGGTAAATGACGAGCGTGGGGCCCGCAAGGTGGAGCGCGGGCAGTTGAAAGCAGAGCGATTTCCCGGCTCCGGTGGGCAAAAGGACTATCTGCCGTCCGCGGTGCACGCCGTCTTCGTCAAAAACTTCCCCGTCCGGATCGTCCGGCGAAATTTTGCCTGCGCGAAGCCGTTGTTCCGCGTCCACCGCGTCGAGAATGTTCGCGATTACCAGGCGCTGCCAGGGGAAGAGGTAGGGTATACCGAATTCCCGCAATGCTGTTTCTTTGAGTGGATCCATGCCTGCCATATAGGCGAAATGTGGCTGTTTTGGCTATTTTTCCGCCGTGTCCACGCCATCCCAGTTTTCGGCGAGGCCGGAAGTCATGAGACGGTGAATCTGGGTTATAAAGGTGAATACTGCGGGATCGTCGGGCACTTCGCGTGCAAGAGTCCGGAATGCGTTCATGGCTTCTTCATATTCACCGTTCCGGTAGGCATGCAAAGCCTCTTCGAAACGGTCCTTGGTGCTGTGGAAGAGGTTGAAGTCCTGTTCCGCAAGCCCGTCGTAAATATGGGCAACTTCAACCGGCTGTTTGCGTCCCTGCACCCGGATGAGTCCGAGATAGCGCCAGTGATAGACATCAGGGTCGAGAAGCAGGTCCAGGAATTCAAAGGGAACGATGATGCCCTTCCCGTAGTGTTTGGATAAACCTTCAAGGCGGCTGCAGAGGTTTACCGAATCCGCAATGACGGTGGTGTCCATGCGGTGTTGTTCACCGACCGTTCCCAGAATGAGGGTTCCGTAATTCAGGCCGATTCCGACATCAATGGGCGGAAACGATTCTTCACTGCGCTCTTTGTTGAAATTTGTTACTACCTGTTGTATCCCGATTGCCGTTTTGAGGGCAGCATCCGGGGAATCCGGGAAGAGGGCGATAAATCCGTCTCCAAGATACTTGTCTACAAAGCCGCCGTAGGACCGGATTACATCGCCGATGCGGCTGTAGTAATCGTTGAGGAAGTCGAAGGTTTTTGCCGCTCCGAGCTGCTCTGCAAGCAGAGTGAAGCGCCGTATATCCGAGAACATGATGCTCATGTTTTTTTCAACCTGGTCGCCGAGCTGTATGTCCTCAATTTGGCGCTTTTGCAGGATCATGAAAAACTCCTGCGGGATGAACCGGCGGAGTGACCGGTTAAGGTTGAGCAGCGACTTTCCGAGAAGTTCGGAATCCTCGAAGGCTTTCGAAAAACGCATGGCAATGAGTACGGACTGGGTGAACAAAAAGAGCACAAGGCCGATGGAAAGGGAATTGAAGGTATTGATAACTCCCATGTTGAACAGTATCTCGTTGATCCCGAAACAGAGGAAAATGCCGATGCCCACCAGTGTTGTCTTGGCTCCTTCCCGTTTCTTGATCAATGCCTTGATGATGATAAAGAGGATGTACACTACATACCCGGCGGTGATCAGTTCATACCAGACTACGGTAGTGTTGAATACGGCGGGCGGGAAAAAGAGAAAGAGGGAAAAAAGGATTCCCAGGCTCTGGTAAATATAGAAGGGAAGCCGCACGACATCCTTGTTGAACAGGATCATGATGTAGGCACTGAACACCGGAACGCCGAAATAAAAGGTCAGGTGATCAAGCCGGTTGAAGACCTCCCACGGCAGGCCGGGAAACAGTTCGAAGGCAAAGCGTTCGCCATACAGCAGACTCCGTATCGAAATGATGAGGCAGAAAAGACCGAACCAGAGGGCGGAACGGTCTTTTTTCCGGATCCAGAAAAGACAGAGGTGATAGAGGCCCATGGCAAGAAGGGATCCGAATATGACGATATCCATGGCGAGGCTTCTGATATAGGCGTTCTGGATATCCTGTTCGGTACCGACCCACAGGCTCCGGCTCAATCCACCGCGCCGTTCACCGAAATTCGCCACCTGGAGAAGAATTTCATTGGAACCGTTCCGGGGTTCAAGGTGGACGATTCCGGTTCTGAACCAGTGACGCGTCGTATCCGCTGTTTCGCCCGGGACACCGGATGCAAATATCTTTTTACCGTTAAGGACTATGCGCGCCGAAGAAAAGAATTCGGGTATTCTGAGCGCGAGTGTTTCATTGTTTGAAGGGAAGGTAACCATGAGGCGCCAGGTTGCGCATCCGTAGATGGATAGGGGTTGTCCGTCCTGTTCCACACTGGACCAGAGACCTTCGTCGGGCAGGGTTACGAGAACCGGAGCGGGAATGCCGGATGATCCGGTGAATGCTGCCGGCTCAAGGAGCTGCCCCGGGAAGAAGGACCATTCACCATCGAGCGCAACGGGACCGGTTTGTGCAAAGTTGTGGTCGGACAGGTTGAGGACGCCCCCTGTTGCCCGGGGTATGACAATATCGGGATTAACACAGGACCCGAGCAAGGCGAACGTAATGGAGAGTATCAGTGCAACCGGAACAAGGGTTGCAAAAACATTTCCGCGTCTAACTTTCATGACGACCTTCAATGTATAGTATCGGTGACCCAATTGTACTATATCCGAGAGTGTCATGCCAGCGGAAAAGCGGCGAATTGCTATAGAAAAATCAGCTCTTCGTGCTATACTGGCGTTCAGGAGACTCTTGTGGCTAAAATTCGACTTAAATCCCTTCTTTCCGTGCTTGTGCCGCTTGTGTTGTTGATCGCGTTTGCTCTTGCCATTACCTTTCCGACTCAGCTGATTTCCTTTGCCATTACGCCAAAATCTCATGACGGGCTCGGTACCGAAACCCATGAGCTCGTACTGCGGGATGCGTCGGGCAAGGACCAGATAGTCAGTTTCGCCCTGAAACGGGTTCCCGCCGGTATCGCTCCGGGACTCTGTACCGACGAGCCCGGCCTGACCGTCGTGGACAAGCCCTTCCGCCTGGCGGAAACCGAAGTAACCGGCGCGTTGTGGGACGCGGTCCGCGCTTCTCCGGCTTCGGCATTTTATACCCTCGGCTCTGTTCCAACAGCCACCGGAGCGGATCATCCCCTTGAACGGGTGAGCTGGAGGGACGCAGTTGTATTCTGCAACGCGCTCTCGGTTGCCCTCGGATTTGACCCGGTCTATTACCGGGATTCCGCCGTTAGCCGGCCCGTTACCTCAGCCGCGGAACTCGCCGCGGATGGGGACATCCTGTACTTGTCCGAATCCTCAACAGGATTTCGGCTGCCCCGTTCAGCGGAATGGGAACTCGCGGCGCGGTATATTGACGGTACCGAATGGACTCCCGGAGGGCATCCGAGCGGAGGGACCCATCCATATTATTTTGATTCCCGTACATCCCTGTACGCGGTGTATAACCAGGAATCAAGTCTCCCGGTAAAAACGCTCGCGTCAAACCGGCTCGGACTGTACGATATGAGCGGAAGTGTCTGGGAATGGTGTTTCGAGAAATTTGACTGGCGGAACCCGGTTGCTCCGGAAATGATTGCGGGAAATCCGCTCGCCGAGGAAGCCTCCCGGAAACGGGTTGTGCGCGGCGGAAGCTGGCTGGGGAACTTTTACCGCGTCCAGATCGGCGGCGAGTTCGGCAGCCTGCCCGATCTTGAAGCGCTCGGACAGGGTTTTCGCGTCGCACGGAGCGGCTGGTAAGGCCTGCCGCGTCTGCGCATGCCCTGCGGACGGCATGGTCCGCCGGTACATCGCCGAACAGGAAATTATCCGAGTATGCCTTCGAGCTCGTCCACGATGCGGGCGAGCGAATCGCAGGCCGTCTGGACCGGCTCCGGGCTTTCCATGTCCACTCCGGCAACCCGCAGGGAGTCGATGGGAAAGCGTGAACCGCCCGACTTGAGGAAGGTGAAATAGTCCTGCCGTTCGGCTTCTCCGCCGGAGACGACCCGCTCCGCGAGCGCGAGCGAGGCGGAAATGCCGGTCGCGTACTTGTACACATAGAACGCGTTGTAAAAATGCGGAATGCGCAACCCCTCAAGATCACTCGTGTCCTCAAAGTGCATTTCAGGCCCGAAGTAGGTTTCCAGAAGGCTCCGGTATTCCGAGCGGAGGAGCTCGGTGGTAAGCGGGGTGCCTTCTTCGACCAGTTCATGAGTGCGTTTCTCGTATTCGGCGAACATGGTCTGACGGTAGAGGGTTGCCAGAATGTCGCTCGCCCGGTTCGCGAGAAGATACGCCCGCATGGAATCGCTTTCTGCTGTCTTCAAAAGATGACGGAAGAGCAGGTCCTCATTGAACGTTGAGGCGACCTCCGCTTCGAAAATGGTGTAATCATACGACATGAACGGATTGTTTCGCGACGAATACCAGCTGTGCATGGAGTGGCCGCCTTCATGGGCGAGGGTAAACACGTCGCGGAGTACGTCGTCCTTGTAGTTCATGAGAATGTAGGGCCAGCCGGTGAAACCGCCCGAGGAAAAGGCTCCCGAGCGTTTACCCCGGTTTTCGTAGCGGTCAACCCAGCCGCCGAGGAGTCCTTCGGTGAGCGTGTTGGTATAGTCGGCGCCGAGCGGGGCAAGGGCTTCGCCGATGAGGGATACGGCCTCGTCGTACGGCGTTACCCGCTTCACATCGCCGACGAGGGGAACGTACACATCCCAATGGCGGAGTTCATCGACCTTGAGCACCTTTTTACGCAGGGTGTAGTACCGGTGGAGCGGCCCGAGGTTGTTGCGTACCGTGGCAACGAGATTGTCGTAGACCGACTCGCTCACCCGGTCGGGAAAGAGCGCCATGGCCCGGGCCGACTTGTGCCCGCGGATGCGGGCTTCGGCAACGTCCTGCTGGACCGAACCGGTATAGAGTGCGGTTATCGTATGCTGGTGCGCTTCAAAGGTGTTGTAGAATTTGGTATAGGCGTCCTTTCTGATCGCACGGTCCGGGTTTTCGAGAAACCGGGTCCAGGTGGTCTGGGTAAGGGGTTCCGGGCCGTCCGGGGTTTCAACGGTGCCGAAATCGAGATCCACATTGGTGAGAACGGAAAACCCGTTCCGGGGCGTCTGGCGTGATTCCGTAAGGAGAGCGAGTACCCGTTCTTCCTTGTCGGAAAGTATGTGCGGTTTCATGCGGAGAAGCCGTTCGAGCCAGACGCGGAATTCGCCGAAGGCGGGATCGGCAATCCACTGCTTCAAGGTCGCCTCATCGAGGGCCGAAATGGCGGGAACAAGCCAGCTCGTTTCGGCGTCAAAAGCGCTGGCGGTCATCATGTACCGGCCCACGCGGGTTTGAGCTTCCGCGGAACCTTCGTCAACAGATTTATTGAGAAAGGCATAGTTGCCGAGCCGTTCCGAAAGCATGTTCGCATCCCGGTAGCGGGAAATGCAGGCGAGCGCGGTTTCGGCGTCCGGTGTGCCGGTCAGGGCTTCGCGGTATTCACAAACCGCGTTCCCCGCGCGGGAGAGTTCCTCAAGCGCGGTATCCCACGCGGTATCGGATGTAAAGAGGGAATCAAGGTTCCATCGGTGTTCAGCGGGGACATCGGCCCGGCCGGGTATGCTTGTTTGTTTCATACCTACAAGATACAATGAATACTGATGAGTGAGCAACTGTCAGCATTCAGGATCAAGCAGGGACGGAGAGTGTTCGATTCCTTTTCCGGGATCAATTCGTTTTCCTTTGCCCTGGTTACCGGAAACACCATAACGCTCTATGCCATGCTGCTCGGCGCGAACAGTACGGTTATCGGTTTGCTCGGCGCGTTCATGTTTCTCTCGTTCTTCTCCATTCCGCTCGGAAGATCCGGTCTCAAACGCCGGGGTCTCGTAAAAACCTTTGCCCATAACTGGATGCTCAGGAATTTTTCCCTTTTGCCGCTCCTGTTCATTCCCCTGCTGTATGCCCGCGGAGCTCTGGATATTGCCATCGCGCTCATGATTCTTTCGGTTTTCTTCTTCAATTTTTTCCGCGGAGTCGGTCTCATTTCCAACAATCCGGTTATCGGGATCCTTTCCACCGGTAAAGACCGGGGAGAATACATTGTCTGGCTCTCTCTCGTAAACAACGCCACTGCCCTGGTCGCGACGCTTTTTCTCGCGTTTTTACTGTGGAACGGCAGCGGGGTGGAAACCTATCATGTCGTCACCATAACCGGAATCATAACCGGAACCGTTGCATCCCTTCTTCTGTACCGTCTCCCCGATTCCGGCATGACGAGTTTTGATACCACCGAGCGGCAGTTCTCGTTGCAGGACAGTTTGCAGCTCGCGTGGACAACTCCCAATATCCGCACCTTCATGCTGAGTTACCTCATGATTACGCTCGGAATCGGCATGGCCCGTCCCTTCATCATTGTGTACAGCAAGGCGGTCTATGGCCAGAGCGACAGCGTGCTGACCCTCTTTACCGTCTGTTCCATACTCGGCGCCCTCCTTATGGGACTGGTCCTCCGCCTGGTCATTGACCGGCTCGGATCGAAGCCCATGTACATCATTTTTTCCCTCGTAATCCCCGCGAGCCTCCTGTTTGCGGTCGCCGCACCGGGTATCGGAACCATTAGTTTCTCCCTGATTTTTCTTGCCCTGCTGTCTGCGGCTACCAATATCGGGTTCGCCGGTCAGGAAAGCGCCGCCCAGGCTTATTTTTTCGCCGCCATACCCCGCAACCGCATCGTGGACATGAGCATGCTCTATTTTTTCATCCTGGGCGGTACCGGGGCCGCCGGGGCGGTTCTGGGCGGGGCCTTTCTCGATGTGCTCGCGGGGACTGATCTTGCAACCGTTACCGCGTACCGCCTGTTTTTTTCCCTGTGCGCGGTGCTTGCCGCCTGCGGAATTCTCATCCAGCGCCGGCTTCAGGATCTGGGAAGCTTTCCCGTACGCGACTCGCTGGCCGTGCTTTTTTCTCCCCGGGACATGCGCGCGCTCACCCTGTTGCGCAAACTGGATACCACCCGGGATCCGGACAAGGAAACAAGACTCATTACCGAGTTGGGAACCATGGGATCGCCCATCTCGGTGGAAAAGCTCCTTGATCATCTCTCCTCTCCGCGCTTTGCCATCCGGTACGAGGCTCTTCAGTCCGTTGGCCGCCTGAGACGTCTTTCCCCGCGTATTACGGAAACGCTGCTCGACGAGCTGAGCCACGGCGAGTTCTCGACCGCGGCGCTCGCCGCCCGCCTGCTCGGCATGTTCCGCGTCCGGAGTGCCGCCGGGCCGCTCAGGGAAGCACTGAACAGTCCGGATTACCGTCTTGTTGCCGAAGCCATGCTCGCCCTTGCCCGGATCGGCGACGAGCGCGCCCAATTCCTTGCCGGAGAGATTTTGCTCTCGTCGAACAACCCCTTTGTGCTCGTTCACGGCGTTCAGGCAATGGAAATATGGCATACAACCGCGGCGGTTCCCATCCTTCTCGACCTTCTGCGGAATGATCAGTTGCCGCCCCATGTCGCCGATGAAACCATCCTGACCCTGTCCGTGCTCATGGGCGTTCCCCGGCGGTTCTTTTACCGGTACGAAGAATATACCCGGGAACGGGAACGGATCAGTGTGTTTCTGCATGAGGAAATTGACGAGGTGTTTACCCGAAAAAAACGCCAGGATCCGGAATTTCAGACGATTGTCATGAATTTTCTCATGGACCAGAATGCCGACGAGCCCTTTGTCCGGTGGGTTCTGGATACCCGGCGGGGCAAAACCGGCATTTTTTCGGCCCTTCTGGTAAGCGTTGCACTGGATGCCGAACTGAACCGGCTTGAACCGTTCCGGTTTTTCCTGTGCTTTTGGGCCGTCTCGGTGTATGCGAACCCCCGAATGATTGAAATGTAAGCTCGCTTAGGGTATTCTTGAGCCATGAATGCATACGTCAGACCTGTTATCACCGCATTGGTACGTTTCGCGCTTCTCTCGGCGGTGTTGTTTTTTTCGGCCTGTTCTCCCTATATCGGATACGGCGTGGTAACCTGGTCAATCCAGGACCATAACCTTCATGCCGGCGATGTTGTGCCGGTCTATATTCAGTCAAATATCGGTGGTGTGTATGTCATTGGCACCGGTCCCGAGCGGGAGAACCGTATAGAAGTACCCCTCTGGCAGATAGACTTGCACAAGTCCCGCTCCCGAGCCCGAAAGGCCGCCGCGAAGCTTGAGGAATACCGGTACACCTATGCATCGGTCAAGATCGACGGACTGCCCGTCCGTGCCCGCCCCGAAAATACCGCACGGCAGGTATACCGGCTGCGCCAGGGAGAAATAATCAGGATACTGGATAAAGGGGAGGGTGCACCGGTCATTGCCGGCAACGCCCCGCTTGAAGGCGACTGGTTTGAGGTCCTCACCAATGACGGGACAACCGGCTGGTGCTTTTCCTATAATTTGACTCTCTACGATGAACGGGACGAAGCCCCGGTTGAAGAACTTGTGGAAGATGACGGAGCCGATCCCTACCGTGGATATCTGGTCAACCAGATCTGGTATCCTGACCATTACCGGGTAATGCTCGCCGAGAACCGGGTGGACATTGACCGCGTTCATCCCCTGTGGGGTTTTTTTCCGGGAGAAGAATCGCTCGTGGCCCGTATCGCGACCGCCGGGGGTGTGGTGACGTTCGAGCATACCGGCATCATGAAAACCGGCGACCGGATGTACCGTTTCGAAGGCACCTCTCTTACCGCAGAAGTCCGCAGGCGCGATGCGCTTGTGGTGCAATACACCGACGATCGTGGTATGCCCCAAGTGTTCTATTTTGCGACGCTCAATAAAACGCCGGAAGATATCATCAAGGACGAACAGGATCGCAGGCAGGAAATATTCGATTCAATTCGCGAAACCGGACCGGTGTTTTCCTCGGGCAGTTACGGTGTGCTCCAGTTCCTGGAGGGTAACCGTTTCCTCTGGAGCGGGTATCAGCTTCTCACTCCCTCGGTAATTCCGGCCGGAGCGGGGGGTGGCGGTGTCGCCGAACTCCGCTGTTTCTTGTCCGAATCACTTGCGTCCCGGTATACCGGCGTTCTTACCTTCCGCTTTGAGGCAACCGGAACACGGGTCAATTTCCTCTATGAATTGACTTCCGACGGTCTGAAGCTCGAACAGGTAGACAACGGGAATATCAAGGATGCCGTGGTTGTTTCCCGGGATCTGAATCCCACCGTGTTGTTCTTTACACCCGAAGAACCGGAAGCCGACGGGGGACAGTAATGGCCTTTGTCCAGTTTTCCCGCGTTTCACTCGCGTTCGGAGACCGTGATATTCTCCGGGACGTTTCGCTCAATCTTGCTTCGGGATCCCGTGCCGCGCTTGCCGGGGTAAACGGTTCGGGGAAAACCACGCTCATGAAGATCATCAGCGGGGAAATTCAGGCGGACAGCGGCGAGCGCGCGGTTGAAAAAGATACCCGTGTTTCGTACTTGCCCCAGTCCGGCATCGTGCACCGGGGAAAAACGCTTGCCGACGAGGTGGAAACCGCTTTTTCCCGCGGGAGGGATCTTCTCGCGCGCTACGAAGCCCTTGGAGACCAGCTTGCCGCGGAACCGCCGGATTCGGCGAAGGCGCTCCGCCTTGCCGAGGAACATCACGAGGTACAACTTGCCCTCGAGGAATCGGGCTGGTACCGGCGCAAAACGGTCATGGAACAAACCCTTCTCGGTCTCGGCTTCACGGAAGACGACTTCTCGCGCGCGGTGGACGAATTTTCCGGCGGCTGGCAGATGCGCATCGCGCTGGCCAAAGTGCTCCTGGAAAAGCCGGACATTCTCCTTCTTGACGAACCGACGAACTATCTCGACATAGAAGCGCGAAACTGGCTTGAATCCTGGCTCTCCGACTTTACCGGCGGCTATCTTCTGGTCAGTCACGACCGGTATTTTCTCGACGTAACCGTACAGGAAGTGTACGAGCTGTTTAACGGAGAACTGCACCTGTATCGCGGAACCTACACCCGGTATGAACAGCTGCGCGAACAGGAACTTGCCGCGCTTATAAAAAGCTATGAAAAACAGCAGGAAGAGATCGCGAAGCAGGAAGATTTTATCCGCCGCTTCCGCTACAACGCATCCAAGGCCGCCATTGTGCAGGGCCGGATCAAACAGCTCGAAAAGATTGAACGCATAGAGTTGCCGGTCAATCTCCGCAAGATGACGGTGCATTTTCCTCCCGCGCCGCATACGGGCCGGCTCGTGCTTACCGCGAAGGATCTTTCGCGCGGGTATGGTGAGCGCCCGGTCATCCGCGGCCTCGATTTTGTGGTGGAAAAGAGCGAACGGCTGGTAGTGGTCGGGCGAAACGGCGCGGGTAAGTCAACCCTGCTCCGCGTACTCGCCGGCGTGGATTCAGACTACACCGGAAGCGTGGAATACGGTGCCGGCGTGCTCCCCGGCTATTTTTCGCAGGAAAGCGCCGAGCTCCTCTCGGGCGGCGAGCGCATACTCGATCTTCTCGAGTCGGAAGCTCCGCTCGAGCTCATTCCCCGTCTCCGGGACATGCTCGCCGCCTTCCTTTTCCGTGGCGACGATGTATACAAACAGGTGTCCGTCCTTTCCGGCGGTGAAAAAAGCCGCCTTGCCCTGCTGCGTCTCCTCTTGCGGCCGCTCAATCTGCTCATACTGGACGAACCGACGAATCACCTTGATCTACACTCCAAGGATGTGCTCCTCGACGCCCTCAACGCGTTTACCGGTACAATTATCTTCGTCTCCCATGACCGGGGCTTTATCGAAGGCCTTGCGACCCGGGTGCTTGAACTGACCGCAGCTCCCGGCAATGAACCCTCGCGGGTGCGCAATTTCCCCGGCGATTACCGCTACTATCTCGACCGGATAGCCGCGGAGTCCGCGGCGGCGAACGGCGGATCGGCAGATTCCCGTTCCGACGCTGCAAACGGTAGACCGGCCGGCTTGCCAGCTACCAGTGCCTCCGCCGAGGTGCTCTCCGGAGCGGAACTCCGGGCCTTCGAAAAACAGCGGAAGGCAGCGAAGCGAAAACTTGAACGCGAGGAAACCGAACTCATGGAAGAAATCGCGGAAAAAGAGTCGGAAAAATCCGCACAGGAACATATTTTGGCGACTCCGGAGGTGTATACTGACGGAGAAAAGAGTAAAATGGTTCAACAAAAAATAGAATCACTTGAACAAACAATAGAAGCGCTTACTGTCCGCTGGGAAGCGGTAACGGAAGCGCTCGGGGAGTACACATGAAGGTTTTGGTAGTGGGCGGCGCGGGATATATCGGCAGCCATGTGGTGCATGCATTTCTTTCCGCGGGGCATGATGTTACCGTATTCGACAATCTTTCATCCGGGCAGTTGATCAACCTTGTTCCGGGAACCGGCTTTATCGCCGGAGATATCCGCCATCCCGACGATCTTGACGCTGCCTTTTCACGTGGCTTCGACGCCTTTGTCCACCTCGCCGCGTTCAAGGCAGTGGGCGAGTCCATGTCGGAACCGGAAAAATATTCCGTAAACAATCTTTCCGGAACCATCAACATCCTCAACGCGGCCTGCGCGCACGGCTGTAAACGCATGGTGTTTTCCTCTTCGGCCGCGATCTTCGGATCGCCGCAGTATCTTCCCATTGACGAGGCACATCCCGCGAATCCGGAAAGCTACTACGGGTTTACCAAGCTGGAAATCGAACGAATACTTGCCTGGTACGATCGTATCCGGGGTCTGCGCTTCGCCGCACTTCGCTACTTTAACGCCGCGGGCTACGATCCCGACGGTACCGTCCTCGGGCTCGAAAGCAACCCGCAGAACCTCTTGCCCATCATCATGGAAGTGGCCATGGGCTGGCGGAAGGAACTGCAGATATTTGGCAACGACTACGATACCCGCGACGGCACCTGCGTACGCGACTATGTCCATGTGAGCGATCTCGCGCGGGCCCATGTGCTTGCCTTGGAAACCATCGACCGGGAGGATGAAAGCCTTACGGTGAATCTCGGAAGCGAAACGGGTATCACGGTTACCGAAATGCTCGAGACCGCCCGCGAGGTTACCGGCGTGGAGATTCCCGCACGGTATGTGGATCGCCGTCCCGGCGATCCGTCCGAACTCTATGCCACCTCCGCTCACGCCAAAAAGCGCATCGGCTGGGAAGCGGAATTATCGGATTGCAAAACCCTCATTTCGAGCACCTGGGACGTATACCGCAAACACCAAACCGCGGAGAAATAAATGAAGAATCTTGAAACGATACAGACCTGGCTTGCCGCCCAGCGCGGCCGGATGATCGATCTCCAGAAAAAACTTGCCGCCTGTCAGGCGCTTGCGCCCGAATCCGGCGGGGACGGGGAATTTGAAAAATGCCTCCTCCTTGAAAAAGAACTCGCAGCGCTCGGTCTTCCCTCAGGCGAGCGGTTTGACGCTCCCGATTCCCGCGTTTCGGCGGGTTTCAGGCCCAATCTTGTGGTAACCATACCCGGCCGCCGGAGTGAAGCCGTCTGGATCATGACCCACCTCGACGTGGTACCGCCGGGCGATCTTTCCAAATGGGACAGCAACCCCTGGACTGTCGTTGAAAAAGACGGAAAGCTTTTCGGCCGCGGCGTGGAAGACAATCAGCAGGGACTCGTCTCGTCGGTCTTTGCCGCGCTTGCCTTTGTGGAAAACGGTATCGTGCCGGACTATACCATCAAGCTGCTCTTTGTTGCCGACGAAGAAGTCGGTTCCACGTATGGCATCCGGTTCCTTTTGGAACATCACCGGCTATTCGGCGCGGAAGACCTCATCCTCATCCCCGACGGGGGCGATCCCGCCGGTGATGCCATGGAGATTGCGGAAAAGAACATCCTCTGGCTTCGGATAACCACACGCGGGGTGCAAACCCATGCGTCCCGGCCGGATCAGGGGGTGAATGCCCACCTCGCCGGCTGTGCGCTCGCGCTTGAACTCAATGCGCTCGAACAGCACTTTAACGCCCGGGATACGCTCTTTGAACCCGACCGGTCCACCATTCAGCCGACCCGCAAGGAGGCGAATGTTCCCAACGTGAATACCATTCCCGGCGAAGACGTGTTCTACCTCGACTGCCGCATCCTTCCCCGGTATTCCCTGGCCGACGTGCTCGACGAGATTTCCCGCACAGCAAAGCGCATCGAGGAGCGCTACCGGGTGAGTATCAGCTGGCGGATTGACCAGCAGATCGAGTCGAAGGCGACGCCGAAAGACGCACCGGTGGTTCTTGCGCTCGCGCGGGCCATAGAACTCGTTTACGGCGCAACCGCGCGGCCCATCGGTGTCGGCGGAGGAACTGTCGCCGCAGAGCTCCGCAACAACGGCTATAACGCCGTTGTCTGGTCCCGTATGGATGAAACCGCCCATCAGCCCAATGAATACTGTGTGCTCGACTACTTGTGCGGAGACGCGGCGGTCATGGCCGCCCTCATGCTCGGGGAAGCCTCTGAATGACCGATGCCGACTGGCGGACGGACGCGGGTCTGCCGCGGTTTCCCCGCCTTGTACCACACTCATTTGCGCGCTTGATCGACGAAGCCGACGGTGCCGGGCGCCTTGCGCTTGCACGGCAGATTGAACCGTCGCCGGAAGAGGATGTTTTCGCGCTGGAAGAAACCTCCGATCCACTCGGGGAAGGGCGCTACCTCGTAACGCCGTATCTTGTACACCAGTATCCGAACCGGGTGCTTGCGCTCGTTACCGGCAAGTGTCTTGGTCACTGCCGCTACTGTTTCCGCAAGAGCTTTACCGCCCGCTCCCGGGGGTTCCTCTCTGAAGCCGAACAGGACGCCATTGTTGCCTACCTTGCGAACACTCCGGCTGTGCGCGAGATACTCGTCTCCGGCGGTGATCCGTTAACCGCACCGCCCGATTCGCTGTTCGCGTTCCTGGAAAAACTGCGTGCGGTTCGCTCCGACCTGCTCATCCGGTTGTGCACCCGCGGTCCGGTGTTCGCACCGGAAAAGTTTACTCCCGAATTTGTCCATCGTCTTGCCGCGCTTCAGCCGCTGTGGGTTATTCCGCATATAAACCATCCGGCGGAACTCGGCGCTGCCCAACGGGACTGTATAACCGCTTTGCGGACCGCGGGAATTCCACAGCAGTCGCAAACCGTATTGCTTCGGGGCGTGAATGATTCACCGGAACTGCTCGCCGAACTCTTTCACGAGCTGGTGTGTCTCGGCGTAAAGCCCGGGTATCTTTTTCAGTGTGATCTCGCGCCGGGAACCGCGTCGTTTCGTGTTCCGCCGGACGAGGGTATGCACATCTGGCTTCGACTTCGCGATATGCTTTCCGGTCTATCCCTTCCCCAATACGCGGTCGATTTGCCCGGCGGCGGGGGAAAATTCCCGCTTTCCGTTCCGGCGCTTTCGGATCGGGTATTGCCGAATTCGACCGATGTATCTCTCCGGATACAGGGAAATGATGGAAAAGTATACAGGTATCCCCTCACGAATGTATGATAAATAATACATGATGGTGTACATAAATTTACGCAAATAGAGATTTATTGTTCTTATACATAGAAATACACCCGCTGTACAAACCGACTGGCCGGTTGGCACAATTATTGCTTGTATTCAGCGGGGGATTTTATGAACGACCACGATTCATTACAGGAATATCTCAAGGAAATCAGAAAGTATCCGTTGCTGAGCTTCGAAGAAGAGCTCTCCCTGTCAAAGAAGATTCAGGAAGGAGATCTTTCAGCACGAAAACAATTGATCGAATCCAATTTGCGTCTTGTTGTTACGGTTGGCCGGAAATACGCGGCGCCCGACATGCCGCTGCTCGATATCATTCAGGAAGGCAACATGGGGCTGATTACCGCAGCCCAAAAATACGAGTTTTCCTACAATGTACGATTCTCAACCTATGCCTGCTGGTGGATTCAACAGGCGATAACCCGGGCAATCGCGAACAAGCGCCGGATGATCCGGCTTCCCTTCCGGAAAGAAGAACTCGCGGGGCGAATCCGCAGGACCTCCGCCGAGTTGTATCAGCGTTTTTCACGCCATCCGACAAACGAGGAAATTGCACGCGAATTGTGTCTTCCCGTCCGCGAGGTTTCAGACATCATCGTCAGTTCGGGAACAGTATCCAGTCTTGATCTCCAGCTGGATGACGATGACTCCCTCTCGTTGAAAGATGTGCTTCCGGATCGGACCTACTGCCCGGAAGAGCAGTTCATGAAACAATACACCCGTGACTGCATCATGCAAATCCTTGAAGGACTCAAGGAAAACGAGCGGGATATCATGATAAAACGGTATAATCTTGATGACTCGGGAAAGCCGGTAACCCTGAAAAATATCGGTCAGCAGTATGGAGTTTCCGCCGAAACAATACGTCAGGTGGAACTGCGGGTGCTGAGGAAGCTCCAGGCACGGTCCCGGGAGCTTCACGAAATGCTGTACAGTTAACCAGTTTCCCCTGCCGCGGCGCTTCTTCGGTTGACACCGGAGGCTTGTTGTCCGTATCTTCATAGGTGTATGGACAGCAAGAAGCAGCCGCGGCGTTCAACTCCCCGGCGAAAACCGCAAAACCGTAAAAGGACCAAAACTTCCCGAAAAAAAGCTTCTGCCCTTAAAACGAATATAGTACTGCTGGCGATACTGTTCGGCGCCTCTGCCATGCTGCTGACGGGACGATTTCTTCTTGTACCTCCCGTGGCGATTGAGCGTCCGCCGGATGAAAGTCCGGGGCGGGAGCCCTCCGGCACCGCCGTCGAAAAGCAACCGCCGGAACAACCGGCCGCGAAACCGCCGGAGCAACCGGCCCGGCAGCCGACCCCTTTGTCTCCCGGAGCCCCGCCACTCGAGAAACCCGTTCCCGTCGAGCCGAAAGGAACCCTGGTGTTTGTCTTCGATGACGCGGGACATAATCTGGCGCAGTTACAACCCTTTCTCGAGCTGCCTTTCCCCTGTACTATTGCCGTTTTACCCCGATTGCGCTATTCTGCGGAATCCGCGCGGAAGATCCGCTCGGCGGGGAAGGAATGCCTGCTGCATCAACCCATGCAGGCTCAAAACCTTGCAATGGACCCGGGCCCGGGAGCGATTCGTAAGGGCATGACTCCGGACGAAATACGCGTGATTGTTCGTGAAAATATAGACGAGATCGCGCCGGTTACCGGTTTGAACAATCATGAAGGATCATTAATCACCGCCGACAGAACGGCAATGGCCGCAGTATTCGATATCGTATCGGAACGCGGATTATACTTTCTCGATTCCCGCACAACTTCGGACACCGTAGCTCCGGTGCTTGCGCGGGAACGCAACATGCAAATTTTGGAGCGCTCAGTGTTTTTGGACAATAGCCAGGATCGCAATGCGATCATGGATGCGGTATACAGCGGAATGAAAATAGCGGAACGGCGCGGATCAGCCATCATGATCGGTCATGTCTGGTCGAATGAACTCGCGCAGATTCTGACAGAAATGTACCCGGAGCTGGTCAGTCAGGGATTCTCTCTTTCCACCATCGCGAAAATCGCCGCAAGCGACGAGGGAGATCAATGACCGTTCTCGGTATCGAAAGCTCCTGTGATGAAACATCCGCCGCTGTCGTTGTGGATGGTACCACCATTCTCAGCAATGTCGTGGCGACGCAGATCCCCTTTCATGAGGAATACCGCGGGGTGGTGCCCGAGATAGCGAGCAGAAAACATACCGAATGGATACTGCCGGTAGTAAAACAGGCGCTCGGGGAAGCTGATTGCACCCTTGACCGGATTGACGGAATAGCGGCAACAAATCGGCCCGGACTCATGGGATCATTACTCGTCGGGCTTACGTTCGGCAAAACGCTCGCCTGGGCGACCGGAAAACCCTTCGTTGCGGTAAATCATATGCTTGCCCATCTCTACGCGGCTCATTTGCACACTGATATCACCTATCCCTATCTGGGTCTGCTCGTTTCGGGCGGGCACACCATTATCTGCAGGGTATCTGGTTTTGATGACATTGAGGTGCTCGGCACGACCATAGACGATGCCGCGGGCGAGGCCTTTGACAAGGTTGCCAAGTTCTATGACTTCGGGTATCCGGGCGGAGTAATCATTGACCGTCTGGCAAAAAACGGCGATCCCCGCGCTGCGCGATTTCCGCTTCCCAACATCCATGGTGACGGCCATGCCTACGATGTTTCCTACTCCGGGCTCAAGACGGCGGCCATTAACCAGATAGACCAGTTCTGGGATGACACGTATGAACGGACTCCGGAAAACATAGCCGCCGCCTTTCAGGAAACCGCCGTAAAAATTCTTCTTACCCGACTGTTCCGCGCAGTGGAAGATACCGGGCTGACGACCATTGTCGCCGGCGGCGGTGTGGCCGCGAACAGCAGCCTCCGGGAAAAACTCGCTCAGCGAACCGACTTGAACTGCATTTTTCCCCCGCTCAACCTTTGCGGCGACAATGGTGCCATGATAGCCGGAATAGGCTATCAGTATCTTTCCCGCGGCATAACCAGCCCGTGGACGGTAAACACCAGCGCCCGGGTAGAAGGATTCCGCAAATACGGACGGCGATTATTCACGCCGACTCTTTCGTCCGTTGACTGAACAGCCTCCGATGTACTAGTATTTCCCTCATGAAGGAATCCTTTTCGCTTGATTCGGCAATACGAAAAATCCCCGATTTTCCGAAACCGGGGATTCTTTTTTACGACATAACCGGAATACTGGTTAATCCTCCCGCGTTCCGGTACTGTATTGACCGCATGGTCGAGTTGTACAAAAACGACCATCTGGATGCCATAGCGGCAATCGAGTCGCGGGGTTTCATCTTTGCGGCGCCTTTTGCCGAACGGATGGGGATTCCCCTGATCTTGATCAGGAAAAAGGGAAAACTGCCGGGCAAGACCTATTCCTGTAAATATGCCCTTGAATATGCAACAGCTGAAATTGAAGTACACCAGACCGACGTGCGTCCCGGTCAGCGAATTCTGGTTATGGATGACCTTATCGCAACCGGCGGAACACTCAACGCTGCACGGAACGTCCTTGAGCAGGGCGGCGCTACCGTAACCGGATTTTTCGGTGTTGTCGGCCTCCCGTTCCTGTCCTACGCCGCCGTTCTTGGCGATTCTGTTCCGGTGAAAACCCTGATAGAGTATCACGGCGAATAGCACCGGAATAGTTGACAAAGAAGTTCCTGTGTGGTAATTTTCACCACGACCTCATTCCCCGGTTGTGTAATGGTAGCACCGCAGATTCTGGTTCTGCATGTGGGGGTTCGAATCCTCCCTGGGGAAATTGCCTACCACCGTTTCCTGAAAAATGTATGAAACAAAAACCTCAACGAGGTATGCAAGAAGTAAAGTTCCGCTTTGCGGAACTTGAAATAATACTGTGGAGTTTCGCGAAGCGAAACTTGACGTAGTTCTGTGAAGTTCCGCGAAGCGGAACGTGAAATGATACTGTGGAGTTTCGCGAAGCGAAACTTGACGTAGTTCTGTGAAGTTCCGCGAAGCGGAACGTGAAATGATACTGTGGAGTTTCGCGAAGCGAAACTTGACGTAGTTCTGTGAAGTTCCGCGAAGCGGAACTTCAAGAAGAACGGAAAAAACCTCAACGAGGTTTTTTCCGTTCTTCAGGTCCCTTCGTCTATCGGTTAGGACATGAGATTCTCAATCTTAAAAGACGGGTTCGATTCCCGTAGGGACCGGTTGCCACTCATAACGAGTGGCTTTTTTATTGGTAAAAAAACGGTTTTTACCCCATACTGATACCGTATGACAGATAATCTGACAACTTTTGAGCGACTTGTCCGGAGTCTTCAATCCTCGGAACGCCAGGATCTGCTGCGCAAGCTGGCAGACACAACGGAACTTCGTTCGGAGGAAGCACAGTCCCGGGAACGGCCTGAAGTCATTTCCGGAGAGGGCGGGGTAATTCCCGAGGAGCGGTTCAAGGAACAGAGTTTCCTCGTCAGGCTGTGGTTCGGTATTTGCTCCCTTTTTTCTTCCTCCACACCGGTACAGTTGTACAGTCTTCATCTCGTGGAATCGCTGGGAAAAAAGCTGTCGCGGACATCGGGGTCTTACATCGACACGCGGCAGCGGATGTACTCGTCCGCCCTGTATCAGGAGTTAAAACGTCTCCGTACCATTCAAAGTTTTTTCTCATCGCTGCTCGGTTCCTACGAGGAAAACAAGGGGGGATTTTTCATCATCCTCTCTTCACTCATGATAAAGAAAACCGCGGAAGCCATTGCGGCCGCGGCTGACCCGTTCGAGTTTCCCTCCGATTCACGTGATCAAAAGGACGTGCGCCTAACCTGCGTACGGGCGATGGATTCCGTAATGAACAATATACCGTCCGAAGACCGGGCGCGGATGTATCAGGCCGCCCAGGGAATCGAGTGGATGAGGAAATTCTGCGCCGTACCGCTCGACCGGATCCTGCTCCGTTTTGACATAATGTCCGGTATCGCACAGGGTTGCCCCATCGATTCCGTTACCGAAGAGATGAAGAGCCTGGTGAACATTCTTTCAAGTGGCCGGAAAATACCCGTACTCATGCTTGAGGCCCTGTTCCTTTTTTCCGAACAGGAGCATGTCCGGGACAGCGGGTTTGACCTTGAGCGGGAATGTTCGCAATTTCTCACGGCGGCAGCCGGGCATCTTGTGGCAATTTCGGAATTCAGGTCCACGATTCCCTTGGCGGATTTTGTACGCTTCAGCATTCATGATGTCAGCTGGCGGCCGCTGGTAAGCGAGAGCGGCGAGGACTGGTTCATGCTTTTCCGAAATGCCTGGAAAAAGCGTTTTGAACAGCGGTGGTCTGCCTGGAGTCGGGCGCACCGCCGCGCGGTTCTTTCGGCCCGCATGCACGATTTTCTCGGCATGGACGATCTCCCCCAGCTGACGTATCATCCCTGGGAGGGAATGTGGCTCCGGCTTTCGCTGCGCCGGGAATTGTCGCTGCAGTTTCTCAAAGGATTTTTTACCCGCATGTATCCCTCCCAGATCATGAAGCCGCTCAAGGTCATCCTGATCGAGGGAGATTTTTACAAACGGGAAAACCTCATGGAGTATACCGACGCATTCAGCGCGCTGGAGCATGAGCAGAGCATTATCGAAAATTTTGAGGAACGTCTTTCGCCCAAGGGTGATCTTGGCGAGGGGTTCGAAATTGTTCAGCGTGAAAAAATGGCGACGGTCAAGGGCAAGGCCCGGCTTGAAAACATGATGCTGACGACGGATTCCGAGACGGAGACCATTATCGGGAAGGCGGTGACCGCGTTTACGAGTATGGACCTCATTCTTGGCGGCATTCTTGATGTTGTGCGGGGCGGGCCCTACGAAACATTGGTTAATCTTGCATCGATTCAGGGAAAGCAGAATGAGCGGTTCCGCAAGGAATTGACGATGGTTCGTCAGTTAATTCGTGAAGCGTTCATGATTCTCGGTGAAGCGGAGAAAATCGAAAAGGATTCGATATGATTCCGCACCGGCTCTTCAGATTTTCCGGCGGATCCCTGCCGTATGACTGCGTGCTCACGCTTCGGGCCGCGGGCCCCATGAAGGGCCGGACCGACGAGGAAAACCGGGCACGTGTTTTTTCCGGTCTTGGTATCGAGTCTTCCCGTGTAGTGTCCCTGACCCAAATTCATTCACGTACGGTGTATGTGGCGCAAACGCCCGAAGACTTTTCGGACTGGAAGGAAGGAGACGGGATTCTTGCCGGGAACCCGGATATTGTGCCTTGTGTCACGGTGGCCGACTGTATGCCCATCTGGCTGTGTCATGAGCGCGCTCCCTGCTTCGGGGTACTTCATTCCGGCTGGAAGGGTACCGGCATTATTCGTGAAGCGCTTGCTGCTGCCCGCCGGGTATGGGGAGCGGAACCGGCCGGGTTTCATGTAATTCTGGGTCCGCATATCCGCTCCTGCTGTTATACCGTGGACGATGATCGCGCGCGGTATTTTTCGGAGAACTTCTCTCCGGACGCGGTTTGTCTGGACGAGGCGCGCAACCAGGCGGGAAGCGTATGGCCCTGGCGGCTTTCCCTGGCGGAAGCGAACCGCCATCTCTGCTGGGAAGCGGGGATCCCCGACGGGCATATTGTCGATACCGGACTCTGCACCGCCTGCGGCAGCGAGTTCGGCTCGAACCACGCGAAGGATCCGGTTCATTTACCCACATGGCGGCCCTTATCCGGCACGTTGTGCATTGAAAGACCCCGTCAATTCCGGTACACTCTGTGAACATGCGGAACACCCCGCATTTTTCAAGGAGAAGTATCTATGTCTGATATACGGGAAACATGGCGTGTAGCGGTTGCTTCGGCGCTCGAATCATTACGGCAGGAAAAAGACCTCCCGGGCGATCCGGTGGACGCGGGCACGTTGAGTGCAGAAGTTCCGCCGAATCCGGCTATGGGCGATGTCGGGTTTCCGCTGTTTCCCTTCGCTAAAGTGTTCCGCATGGCGCCGCCCGCCCTTGCGGCAGAAGTTTCCGCACGGCTCGCCGCAGATGACGCTCTTGCGCAATTCGGCACGGTAAAAGCCGTGGGCCCTTACGTGAACGTATTTCTCGCAAAGGGCGCCGTTGCGGGAAAAACCCTTACCGACATCATCGGTTCGGGTGACGGCTGGGGGAGAAGCGATGCCCTTGCCGGCCGTCGCGTCATGGTCGAGTTTTCGAGCCCCAACACGAACAAACCCCTGCATCTGGGACATCTCCGCAACGATGCGCTTGGCGAAAGCATTTCCCGTATCCTGGCCTTTTGCGGTGCGGAGGTTTTCAAGGTCAATATTGTCAACAACCGCGGCATCCATATCTGCAAATCCATGCTCGCGTATCAGAAGTTTTTCGCCGGGGAAACCCCGGAATCGCGCGGAGTCAAGTCCGACCGCTTTGTGGGCGACTGTTATGTGAAGTTCAACGAATACAGCAAGGCCGAACCGGAAAAAGCGGAGGCCGAAGCACAAGATCTCCTTCGCGCCTGGGAAGCCGGCGACCCGGAGGTTATGCGCCTCTGGAAACAGATGAACGGCTGGGCCGAAGAAGGCATTACCCAGACGTACGCGCGGACCGGCGTTTCCTTCGACAAAATTTATTACGAAAGCGAAACCTACATGAAAGGCCGGGAGGAAATTCTCGCCGGTCTCGATAAAGGACTTTTTTACCGGGAAGAAGACGGCTCGGTGTGGGTAGATCTTGAGCCCATCGGTCTCGACAAGAAAGTGCTTCTCCGCAAGGACGGAACCGCGCTCTATATGACACAGGATGTGGGAACAGCCATTTATCGCCACACCGACTGGGACTTCAATCAGCTTGTCTATGTGGTCGGCAGTGAACAGCAGTACCATTTCAAGGTCCTGTTTTATGTGCTCCGGCTGCTCGGCTACGACTGGGCGGAGAACCTGTATCACCTGTCGTACGGCATGGTCAATCTCCCCGAGGGAAAGATGAAGAGCCGGGAAGGGACTGTTGTTGACGGAGATGATCTTATCAATACCTTGCGCGACGGCGCGCTCGAGGAAATATCTGCGAAGGGACGGGACGAGGCCGTAGGCGATCCCGCCGCGGTTGCCGAGAAAATAGCGCTTGGCGCACTGCATTATTTCCTGCTCCAGGTATCTCCCACCAAGGACATGATATTCAATCCGAAAGAGTCGCTGGCCTTTACCGGGAACACCGGTCCGTACCTCCAGTACATGGGCGCGCGTATTTCGTCGATCTTGCGCAAAGTTGCCGATGACCCGTCTTTGGCCGGAGGTTCAGTACAAGCCGGCCTGTTGACCCATGATGCCGAGTGGGGGCTGCTCAAGATTCTGGGTGAATTCCCGAAACAGACGCTCCGCGCGGCGCAGAATCAGGATCCGAGCGTGATAACCGGATATATCTATGATCTTTCAAAGGCATTCAGCCGGTTTTATCATGATTGTCCCATACTCGCGGCCGGTTCGCCCGATCTTGCGCGTACGCGTCTCGAGCTGGTGCGTGCTTGCCGAATTGTGTTGAAAAACGCGCTTGATCTGGTACTGGTACCGTTTTTGGAGTCCATGTAGCACTTGACGTTCAGGTATCCGATTTGGTATAGTTTCCAAACCTGTTGTACTGTGCCTCCGGTCTTTTACCCGTTCGAATACCGGAGTAACGAATAATTTTTTGGAAATAGAGGTTCATGATGTACGCACTTGTTGAGTATAAGGGAAAGCAATACAAGGCCGAGAAAGGCGCCCAGATTCAGGTAGACAAGATTGACGCCGAAAAAGGCAGCAAGATTGATATCGATACCGTTTTGATGGTTTCAGACGGTGATAAAGCAACCGTTGGTACTCCCTATGTAAAGGGTGCCAAGGTTCAGATTGTCGTTGGAGACACGTTCAAGGACAAGAAGGTTATTGTCTACAAATACAAGAGCAAGAAAGACTACCACCGGACCATTGGTCACCGTCAGCGGTATACCATGGTCACTGTAGAGAATATCGTCGGAGCATAAGGTGTGATCCGGGTTAACCTTGTCCTCGACGGAAGCGGAGCGCTTGTTTCCGCTTCGGCACAGGGGCATGCGTTACATGGATCAGCGGGAACGGATATCGTCTGTGCGGCGGTTTCTGTTCTCATGCGCACAGCACCTGCCGTTCCGCCCC